>RFRI01000299.1 GCA_009924535.1 Verrucomicrobiota bacterium | reverse complement strand
GCGCTCGGCAACGCCGAATGGCGACTCGGCCGCAAGGGCCGCGCGATGGTCTGCTGGGAGCGCGCGCTGCTGCTCGACCCGCGCGACCCGGTCGCCCTCGCCGGGATCCGGCATGCGCTCAACGCCGGCGGCACCGAACGCCCCGCGCCGACTTGGTCCGAAAACTACGCGTCGTTCCTGACCGCGGACGCCTGGCTCATCCTCGCCACGCTCTCTTTCTGGATCGCCTTCCTCTGCGTCATCGTCCCGCGCCTCCGCCGCCGCTCCGCCAGCGAAGGCAATCACCGCGCCCGGCTGATCGCCGTGACCGTGCTGGCACTCTGCATCCCAGGCCTGTGGGGCAGCCGCTCGCTTTCCGCCCGGGCGGTCGTCCGCAAGACCGAGCTCTCGCTGCGACTGACGCCGACCCAGTATGGCGAACCCTTGAACGCCGTCGCCGAGGGCGATGTCGTCCGGACCGGTCGGCCCTTCAACGGGCATGTCCGCGTCACGACGGCCGACGGCAAGAGCGGCTGGCTGCGCGCCGGCGAGATCGAATCCGTCCGCGGCCCAGGGCTGCCGGCCGATCTGGATCAGAAGGCCGCGCCCTGAGCCTTTCGCCTTGGAGAGTCGGGCCGGGTCGGCTTGGATGCTGAGGTGCGCCTCCTTGACCGCCACGTCCTGACCGAAACCGCCGTCGCCGGCGGGGCCGCCACGGGCGCGTTCGTGTTCGTGATGGTCGCGGGCAACATCCTCACCCAGGTGTCGAGCGCGATCGCCAGCGGCCGCGTCAGCGGCTGGGAAGGGCTCGAACTCGTCGGCCTGCTCTTCCCGGGGGTGCTGCCCTACGCGCTGCCGCTCGGCTTGCTGACCGGCGTGCTCATCGCGTTCGGCCGGATGAGTTCGCAGCAGGAACTCACCGCGATGAAGGCCAGCGGGCGCAGCCTCGGGCGGATCGCCCGCCCCGCCCTCCTCCTCGCCGGCGCCCTCGCGCTCCTCTCGGCCTGGCTCAACCTCGAGGTCGCCCCTTACGCCAATACCGAATACCGCCGCCTGTTGGTGGGTTCCGCCAAGGATAATCCCGCCTCGGTCATCGTGCCCGGCAAGCTCAACCGCCAGTTCCCCGGCATGGTGATCCGCGCGGCCGAACGCGACGGCGAGGTGCTCCGTGATTTCTGGCTCTGGAGCGCCGACGAGCAGGGCCGCCTGACGCAGACCATCCATGCGCGGGAAGCGCGCCTCGCTCCCGCCGTCAACGCCAAGGGGGAAGGCATCCTGCGGATCACGCTGACCGACGCCCGTCTCGAGAAGCGCCAGGCCGGCGATGAGAACTTCGACCGTCCTTCTTCGTTCACGACCGCGGGGACCACCCAGCTGGAGTTCCCGGCCTCGGGCATCTTCAAGGACGGCGAGAACTTCCAGCGTAAGCTGCGCTGGCTCACGACCTCCGAGCTCCTCGTCGCCATGGACAAAGGCTGGCAGGTCGCGCCGAACGCCACCCGCAAGGAGAAGGAGCGCGGCCAGATGCTGGCGACGACGCAGCTGATGGCCCACCTCGCCGGCGCCTTGTCGGTCTTCTCGCTCGCCTTCCTCGCGGTACCGCTGGCCGTCCGCGTAGGCCGCTCGGAAACCTTCGTCAACGCGGCCGTCGCCCTGGGCGTCGCCCTGTCCTACTACTTGCTCACCTCGATGGCCGCGTACGTGAAGGACCCGGACCTGCGTCCCGACCTGCTCATCTGGCTGCCGAACGTCGTGGTGGTCGGCGTGGCCTGGTCCCTGCTCCGGCGCGCCTCGCGCCACTGAGCCGGCTCAGCGGTCGCGCTGATACCAGGCGAAGAACGCGTAGGCCATGCAGCCGAGGGCGAAGACCTCGTTGAAGCCTTTCATGACGACCGCCCCCATGATCATGTCGGAGGAGGCCGTGAGGGAGCTGACGCGCGGGGCGAGGCGATAGGTCTCGTAGATCGGATGTTCGCCAAAGATCAGCACCGCCCAGAGCGGCAGGTCGGCGACCATCAGGGCGAAGCAGTAGAACATCGCCTGACCGTAGCCGATACGCGGCAGCTTGGCGGACATCGAGAAGAGCGGCCACACCATCAGGAGCGCGGGCGCGAACATCGACCAATGCTCGAGGACGTGGAGCGGTCGGCTGCGCAAGGCGGCTTCATACATCTCGGGGAAGTGCCACATCGAGAAGCACAGCGTGAAGATCGTCCCGCCGGCGACCGGCCCGGTCAGCACGCGGAGGGCGTTCGTCAGGCGCGGACGCCCCTCCAGCAGGAACCCGTCGATGAACTCGGGCGGCAGGCCCGTCACGATGAGGGGCGCGGAAACATAGATCAGCAGCATGTGCTGCAGCATGTGGGCCCAGAACAGGAAACCTTCGCCCAGCTGGTCGATGGGCGAGCCGACGGCGACATAGGCGACGAGCACGCCGAGATGAAACCGCACCGCGTACCAGACGGGATAGGTCGTCCGCCCCGGCAACCAGCGAGCGCGGTACGGCCCGCACATCAGCGCATGCGCCCAGCAGGCCCCGA
>RFRI01000298.1 GCA_009924535.1 Verrucomicrobiota bacterium | reverse complement strand
GCGCTCGGCCGCCGAGATCATGCAGGAACCGAACAAGCCGTCGAAGTACTCCGAAGTCACGATCCGGCACCTGTTGTATGAGGCGCATATTTACCACAAAATTGACTTCAGTCGCGCGGAGGTCGAGGAGTTCCTGGAGCGCCACGGTCGGACCACAGGCAATCTCATTGTGGCAGCCCAGCTGCTTCATGATCTCAGTTTGCTCCGTGAAGCCGTCAAGGTCGACCCTGGTTCCCGGGCCGCGCAGCTGCAACTTGCGCTCATGGGAGAATCTGCGGCCGAGAAGGCCGACGCGCTCGCCGCTTTTCGCACGCTGGAACCTGACAACGTGCTTGGCGACTATCTTGCGGCCCATCAGGCTTTCGAGTCAGGTGATGCTGGTGCCGCCGCGGTGGCGCTGGCGAAGTCCTTGGACGCCCCGGCATACGCTACATGGAGATCGGAGGCCCGTGTCGGCATGGAATTCGCTTATCGGGATGCCGGCTACGAGCCGATCCCGGCGAAATTCCTAGGCGAATTTAGCTCATTATTCCCTGAAGTTAATGAGATGAATAACGTGACGGATCGTCTCATGGAACTCCATGGTGAGTTCATCCGCTCCGCGGACTTTGACGCCGCCGATCCTACGCTTGCGCTTGCGCTGTCAATCGGGCGGCGCCTTCAGGATCAGTCGCCTTACGAGAGCATGCATGGGATCGGGATTGAGCGACGGGTCCTGCAGCAGTTAGATCCTTCCTTGGCCGTCGGGCCGGGCGGGCAGACGGCGGCGGCTCGACTCGACGAACTGCTGGCCAAGGATCAAGAGCTTAAGGCCATCTGGCGGGAAGAGATGCGATTGGGTTCGGTCGATGCCGCCACCCAGTCCCAGTTTTTGGACAAGAAGAGGACCGAAGGCGACCTTGCCGCGGTCAAGTGGCTCCGCGAGCAGAACTAAGCGACGGTTCTGTCCTTACTTCCCTGTCCCGATCGTCAGCGTCGGCTTGTCGTCGGAGGTGATGATGGCCTGGCCGACTTCGCCTTTGCCGAGTTTCACCGGTTTTCCGTCGGCGGCCATCAGGAGAGTGAGGTATGATAGGTCGATGATTACTTGATGGGTCCGATGATCAGGAAGACGGCCTGGTCCACGCCTTCGTCGGGGGAGATCAGTTCGCGGAGGATGCACATCCTTCCGTTGACCGGGTATTCGGGGAGCGTACCTAGTTTCAGCGGCTTACCATTGGCGTCCGAAAGCGCGGCGACCTGGGCGGCCTCGAGCGCGCCACCATGACGGAGGGCCAGCTTAAGGGCGGCTAGCCGGCGGTCCCAGTTAACTCGTTGGACGGCTACTCCGACGTAACCGGGAATGTATTCAGGGGATTGTGGCGCCCATGCCTTGCGGTCGTTGATGATCACGGTGGCGAGGTCGGGAAGCGGCGTCAGGGCGTCGAGCTTTTCGATATAGGCAAGTCGCTCCGCCACCGGCCAGATCGATACGTACCGAGCAGCTGCGCTTTGGACGCTAGTATCCATGCCGCCGGCCGCCATCATTTGCAGGAAATTTCGCTCTCCTCCGACGTTGCGGGCCAGCTGGTGAACGCGGAGGAACCAGATACGCCCTTCCTCGCCCTTGCCTTGCTGGCAGAGCTGGTGGCCGCGGGCTTGAAAAAGCCACGCGATCTCCATGAGGCCCATGTAAGGCTTAAACCCTCCGAGGTGACACATGTCCGGAGGGGCGGGGAAGTCGAAAACGGTCAGGAACCGATCGGCCGTAGCCGCCAGGCCGATACGCTCGAAGAACGCCTGATCGACGGGCTGCTCTCCGGCCCCCATGCGTCGGAAAAGGTCATATTCGTTTTCAGGATAGGCATTTTCCTTCGGCGAATCTTTTGGGAGTTTCTTTTCACGCAATCCATCGAAATAACGCGACGCTTCCGCGTATATCTTCATGGCAGCTGTCGCCGAATCGGGAAGCGGCTTCAGCTGGCTGATTTTTCGGAAGTATTCGAGCCGCTCCGCCTCCGGCCAGGTCGCGTCATGACGAGCGGCGCTATCTTGGGCGGCTGAGTCGATGCACGCCGCGGCATGTTCGCGTTTCCCGCCGACGGTTCGGGCCAGCTGATGCGCCCGGAGGAACCAGTCCCGCCCTTCGGAGTTCTTGCCTTGCTGGCAGAGCTGGTGTCCGCGCGCCAGGAGCAGCCTGGCCGCGTCATGTAGGCCCGGGATGACTTTTCCATCGCTGCTATCAAAATCCGGAGGAGTGATGTCCGCCGGGACGGGATTTCCGAATAAGGGCAGCAGGCGGTCGGCGGCAGCCGCCAGGTGGATATTCTCGAAGAAGGCTTGGTCTACGGGTTTTTCGCCCTCGGCCATTTCCAAGTACTTCGACAGGGTTTCCATCCTTATATCCTTCGTCGCTCTGGTCGTTTTCCCGTCGAGTTCCAAGGTGTCCAGCGCTTCGGTATAACGTTTCGCTTCACGATAGATTTTTTCGGCGGGGCCGGGTTCGGCGGCGCGCGCTTCGGCAAAGCATCCGAACAATA
>RFRI01000297.1 GCA_009924535.1 Verrucomicrobiota bacterium | reverse complement strand
CGTAGTTGGATGTACCGGTCAGGATGAGTTCGGCGTCGTTACCCGTCGCGTTGTTCGTGATGATTTGGCTGCTCGTGGTGCCCGATGCGGCGATCGACTTCGCCGTCTGGGTGAATCCGTTGAGATCCAGCGTACCGAGCGTACCGCTGGCTCCGATGATGATATTAGAGTTGGTTGAGAGGATGTTCGCAGCGCCCGCCTTGAGGGTGCCTTTCGCGATGGTGGTGTTCCCACTGAAAGTACTGGCGCCAGTAAATGTCACGATGCCGGCTCCAGTCAGGCTCACGCCGCCGGCTCCGCTAATATTCCCGTTGAAGGAGGCCGTAGACGTGGCCAAGGGCCCGCGATTGATGATCAGGGTGCCGTCGTTGGCGACATTGCCTGCAATCGAGCCAGTGGTGCCGTTATTTCCAAGCTGCAAGGTGGCTCCGGAGGAAATCGTGGTCACCCCGAGATAGGAATTTCCACCGGTGAAGATGATGGAGCCGCTGGTCAACTTAAAGGAGCCCGAGCCGGAGAGGGTGCCGGCATAAGTCAGGGGCGTCGCGTTCAGCCAGAAGTCGATGTTTCCGTTGACGGTAACGTTGCTGGCGAACGAATTCGCCGAAGTCCCGTTGCCGACCTGGAGGGTGGCCAAGCTAGAGACCGTGGCCGTAGCGGATCCGTTGCTGCTCAAGGATCCGGTCAGAATAACCGTTCCCGCGTCGAAGACGACGGCGCCGGCGCCACCGATGCTGCCCGCGTAAGTCTGAGCGGTGCCGTTATTACGGAATTTCACCGTGCCGGTGTTCGTCACATTGCCGAGCGTACCATTGGTGATGGTGTCACCGACCTGAAGCACGGCCCCGGAGCTGATCGCGTTCGCACCGCTATTGGAGAGCGCGCCAGTCAGATTCAAGGTTCCGCTGGCGACATTGACGCCACCGGTGCCCGTCAGCGTCCCAGCGAAGGCGACGATATCCGCGGACGCAGGATTGAAGGCCAGTGTGCCGTTGTCCGTGATGGTTCCGCTGACGGACCCGGTCGTGACGCCGTTACCCAGCTGGAGTAAGGTGCCTGCGCCGATGGTCGTGCCGCCGGTATAGGTGTTGGCGCCCGTGAGCACGAGGGTCACCGTGCCGGCGGTGGTCAAGCCGAGGAGACTGGAGCCAGCGCCGTTGACGAGAGTTCCGGCGAAGACGCTGGTGGCGGCGCCACCGAGCGTGAGAACGGAGTTCGCGGAAGAGCCGCCGTTTCGCACGATGGCCGTGGCATCGCCGGTCAAGCCACCGAGGGTGACACTGGTATTACACAGCGACAGGAAGGCGTTGGAGGAGGCGCCAAAGGCGACGACCGAGGACGAGGCGCCGAGCGCGCCGGTATTGCCGACGATGATTTCGCCAGCGTTGAGGTTGATGCCGCCCGTGAAGGTGTTGGCGTTGTTGATCGTGAGCGTGCCCGTGCCATTCTTGATCAGGCTGGTCGAACCGGTGATGCCGTTACTGCCCTGCAGTACGTAGTTGGCAGCCGAGTTATTGAAGGTGACCGAGCTCGGGGTGACGTTGCCGCCCGAGATGTCGACGACGATCGGACTCGACGGACTGGAACCACCCAGGGTCGTGCCCACGGTGAGCGCAGTGTCATCGAAGAGGACCGCGTCGGAGGCGGAGACGCCGGTAGCCGTCGGGCTGCCCGCCGCACCGGTATACCAATTGGTCGTCGTCCAGGAACCGAGCGTCTGCTCCACCCATGCGGTGCTGAGCGCCGAGCCCGTGCTGTCGTAGCCCGACCACACCGGGGAGACGCCGTTGATGACAAGGTTGATCTGACCGACGGTAGAGAGATCGAGTGTGGGCGACTGGCGGCCGGTGAGACCGAAGAGGTTGCTGGCAAGGGTGAACGCCGCCGCACCCGTACCGCCGATGGCGCCGCCGGTGTATGTCAGCAGCGTGTAGGAGGTATTGTTGGTGTAATTGGAACCCGAGGTGACGTTGAGGGTGACCGAGCCCGCGGCGCCATTAGCCGTGAGCGCCCCGACCGTGAAGGTGGCCGCACCCGTGCCCGCACCGAGGGCGAGGGCCGAGGTGTTGAGCGTGGCGGTGCCGGCGAGGGTCAGCCCGCCCGCGAGATTCATATTCGCAGAGCCGGAGGCGCCGGCGGTGAGGATCGCCCCCGAAGCAGCGTTGACGGCGCCATTGATGCGACCCGAACCGGCGAGCGTGGCGCCTGAGGCGACGGCGACCGCGCTGCCCGAGGCGAGCGACCCATTCACCACGAGCGTGCCGGCCGAGACCGTGGTCGCGCCGGTATAAGTGTTGGTACCGCCCAGCGTCAGCATGCCGGAACCGGTCTTCGTCAGCGCGAGCGTGCCCGGGCCGGCGTTGTTGTTGTCCTTAAGGACACCGTTGAAGGTGCTCGTGGCGTTATTATTGCCGACGGTGAGCGTCGTGGCGCCGGAGGCGTTGTTGACCACCTGACCGACGACGGCCGAGGTGCTGTCGCCGGAGAGGCCGTTGATCGCCGGATTTTCTGGATGCACGA
>RFRI01000296.1 GCA_009924535.1 Verrucomicrobiota bacterium | reverse complement strand
CGCTCCGGCCACGGCCACGGCCTCCAGCCAGGGCCTGCTCGGCATGCTCTACGGCGGCTCCGGCGCCTCCATCACGCTCCGTCCGCTCGGTCAGGGTGCGACCAACGCCATCGTCGGCGGCGCTTCGGCCAACTCCACGCTCACGATCGACCAGGACACGACGACGACCTATGTCGGCGCCATCGGCGGCACGGGCACGAACGAGAACAACGTCTCCATCGTCAAGTCCGGCGTCGGCACCCTCAATCTCGCGGGTTCCGTCCTCTCCTACACGGGGAAGACTTCCGTCACCGGCGGTCGCCTCAACATCACCGGTTCGGCGGCCACGCCGCTCGCGACCTCCGGTGTCGCCGTCTCCGC
This sequence comes from Verrucomicrobiota bacterium, assembly GCA_009924535.1. GTDB lineage: Bacteria > Verrucomicrobiota > Verrucomicrobiia > Opitutales > UBA953 > UBA953. The sequence goes on along the minus strand of RFRI01000296.1, from coordinate 2,160 downwards.
GGGCGCGATCCTGAACTTCTTCAACGGCGTCGGCCAGTCGCTGACGCTCTCGTCCACGGCGGGCAGCCTGAACCTCGGCGCCGGCACCTCCGGCGGCGCGGCCCTCGGTCTCGAGCTTGGCTCGACCTCCAACTACGACCGCCTCGCCACCGCCGGTTCGGCCGTCGTCGCGAACAAGGTTCTGCTCAACCTGACCGGACTCACCGGCCTCCAGGCCGGCCAGTACGACCTGATCACCGCGCAGAGCGGCCTCAGCGGCGGCACCTTCTCGATCGGTAACCTCGCCAACTTCGGCGGCTTCTCGTTCGCCCTCAACACGTCCGACACCGCGGTCAGTCTCGTCACCACGGCGCTCACCCCGAACCTCTACTGGCGCGTCGGCTCCGACGTCAGCTGGTCGAGCCTCGACTACGCGAACAACTACAACACGAACTTCTACACGGACGCCGCCGGCACGACGAACGCCAAGGGCTTCCCGGGCATCGCGAACAAGGTCATCTTCAGCACGACCACATCACCGTCGACGCCAACGCCGGTGCGATCACCATCAGCGCCCCGATCGTCCTCGGCGCCAGCCAGACTTGGACTGTCGCCGGCACCGGCGCCAACGGTTCCTCGCTGACCCTGACGGGCGGCATCACCGGACTCCTCGGCAACAACCTGACCCTCGCCGGCGGCGCCGGTACGGTCTTCAATATCAACGGCACGTCGACCTATGCGGGTTCGACGACCCTGGACGGCGTCACCCTCCAGGCCAACGCGGCCAACGCCTTCAGCTCGAAGTCCTCCTTCGGCATGACCGCCAACGGCGGCCTGCTGGCGCTGAATTCCTTCTCGAACGTCATCGGCTCCCTCTCGGGCGCCTATGGCTTCGTCGACAACAGCGGCACGAACCTCGTGCCGGCCGCCGCGACCCTCACCCTCGGCGGCGATAACGCGAACGTGAACTTCGGCGGCGTGATCCGCGACGGCAGTTCCTCCGGCAATAACCTCTACACCGGCAACACGACGGTCAACGCCGGCTCGCTCAACATCACGGGCAGCTATGTCGGCTCCGCGACCACCACGCTGCTCCTCTACGGCAACAGCTCGGGCAAGGCCGTCGTCAACGTCAGCGGCGACATGTCGCTCTTCGCCACCCAGGGCGCCAACGCCTTCGGCGCGGTGTCCGTCTACAACCAGACCGCGGGCAACGTCATCCTCGGCCAGAACAGTTCCGCTTCTAACCAGTTCATCGCCAACGGCGATGGCTACGGTTACTTCAACCTGACCGGCGGCCTCTACCAGCTCGGCGCGGCCGGCCGCTTCATCAACGTCAACGGTAGCGCTTCCAACACCGGTGTCGGCGTCGGCTACGTCGGCGGCACCGCGACCCTGAACAACAGCTCGGGCGACTCGTGGTTCATCAACGCCTGGAGCGGTAACGCCCAGTTCACCGTCGGACCGGGCGGCTACGTCAACCGTACCGGCACGACCGGCGGCTATTACCTCGGCATCATCCTGAACAGCAACAACGCCGGCGACGCGTTCGGCGCGGTCAATATCGCGGGCGGCACCTACGACGGTGGCGCGGACGTCCTCCGCGTCGGTAACGGCGGCACGATGTTCAACTCGCAGGCGTTCTTCAACCTCACCTCCGGCCTCATCGCCCTCGGTGGTAACGTCAGCATCGCGAACAACACCACGGCCAACCCGAACCTCTCGGTCTGGTCGAACAACTTTGGTTACAACAATCTGTCCGGCGGCACGATCCGTGCGAACGCGGCGGCCACGACCGGCCTCCTCTCGTCCTCGATCCCTGGTTACATCACCTTCAACACCAACCTGTACGGCGCGATCAACAACGGCAGCCTCGGCGCCTCGGCCACGGGTATCGTCACGTTCAACACCAACGGCTTCAACGTCAGCGTGCCCGGCATCAGCGCCGCGGCCGGCGCGGGCGTGACCCAGGCCGACCTTTCCGTCACGGGCGGCTCCGGCTACGTCGGCGCTCCGCTCGTCCGCTTCAGCACGACCGGCGTCCTCGCCGGCGGTTCTCCGGCCTCCGGCTATGCCGTCATCAACGGCAGCGGCCAGGTCACCGGTATCGTCATCACCAGCCCCGGTACCTACGCCCCGGGCACCGTCCCGACCGTCGCTCTCCTCGGCGGCGGCGGTACC
>RFRI01000295.1 GCA_009924535.1 Verrucomicrobiota bacterium | reverse complement strand
CGGCGGCGATCTTCGCGTCGAGGAAGCGGTCGATCGGGCTAGCGGCCTGGCCGGCTGGCACGGAAGGCGACGCGATCGGTTGGAAACTCCACCAACTCTTGCGGACCGTGAGGAGGTCGGACCAAGCGGGCGTGATCGAGTCTTCGGGGGCCTTGGTGCGAGGGTCTGGGGCGCCGCGGTTCACCCACTCGACGAAGTCGGCGATGATCTTGGCATCCAGTTTCGGACGCTTCTTCGGCATCTGGAGCGTCTCATGCCTATAGTCCATGGACTGGATCAGGATGCTCTTCTTCGCGTCGCCCGGGACGATGGACGCACCCTCTTCGCCGCCCTTGAGCAGGCCGTCGCGATAATCGAGGCGCAGGTCACCTTTCTGCTTCTTGGCGTCGTGGCATTCGTAGCATTCCGCCACGAGCACCGGCCGGATCTTCGTTTCGAAGAATTCCAGGTCCGCCGGCTTGAGGTCGGCGGCCGAGGCAGACGCAGCCGTCAGCGTGAGGCTGAGCCAAAGCGGTATGCGAAGGGGCGAGGCCAAGAGGGTGGGGTGCCTTGGTTATCGCCATCGGCTGATGGCATGCAAAGGCCTAAATAAGACAGCCATCCTGTCCGGAAGTTGCGGTAGGACTGGGACCAAAGATAATCGCATTTACTCGGGAAGGACGGTTGGTTTGTTGGCTTTATGATGAAGATGCCTGTTTTCTTATCCTGCTTGGCCTGGCTGAGTGGATTATCGGCCGCTGATCCGAAGGTGGGAGCCGTGCCGATGTCTTCAGCAATCCAGCCATCTTTATGTCTTCGCGGTAAGATCCTCTTCGAGGATGACTTCTCCGGCTCCTTGAAGCCCGAATGGGCGCCTTCGTACAAGACCCGTTGGGCGGCCGCCGGCGGGATACTCACGGGGCAGCCAGCGACCGAGGCCGATCAGGCAGCGGCGCATGACAAGCAGCACGGAGGGTCGGCCCCGAGTATCCAACTGAACGTGCCTACCCGTGACTGTATCGTGGCCTACGAGTTCAAATTAGGCCCGAAGAACACCGCGCAGAACATCGTCTTCAACGATGGCACGCATCTGAGCGGCACCGGTCATGTGAGCTCGGTGCAGTTCCATGTCCGTCTGGGCGTGGTTTTGTCCAAGAAAAAGAATACCAAGCAGGACGGCGATGCGGACGTCGACCTCAGCGTGAGCGATTGGAAACCCGTGGCCGGGAAATGGTATCAGGTCATGGAGGAGATGCGCGGCGATACGATCGTCGTCCGTATCTCGGGTGGTCCGAGCCTGAAGGCCAAGGATCCCCGTTTCGACATACCTAAGACTTTCCTGAGCCTTGGCGCGTGGGGAGGGGATGCTATCAGTTACCGTAATTTCCGCATCTGGGCCGACGCCCCTGATGCCAAGCTCGAGGCGCTGAGGGATAAGGGCCTGCCTAAATCGCCCCAGACCAAAGGTAAGTGACCATAGGCTCTCATTCCGGCACCTGGATATGGTTGATGCTGGTGAACTGGCGGTGGTCGGTGAATTGGCGGATGAGTTTCTTCTGGGCGTCGACCTCGAAGATCTGGGCGGTGGCGCCGAGATGGCCGTGGCCGAGCCAGTTCATGACGATCGTGTTGCCGTTCGGCAGGCGTTCGACGGAGCTGGCGAGGAAGAGCGGGTTGTCGGTGACTTCGTTGCGGCCGACATTCCAGACGACTTTGCCGGACTTGTCGTATTCGACGACGCCATCGCCTTCGCCGAGGGCGACGAGCCAGTTACCGTTGGCGAGCTCGCGGACGTCATGGACGTCGCCGTTGACGGGCTGGGAGCGGAGTAGCTTGCCGTCAGTGGAAAGTTCGAGGACCGCCCGATCGCCCTTGGCGCTCACGAGGTAACGCCCGTCAGCCGTCTTGCGGCAGCCGCGCATCTGCTCGTGGGTGCGGATGGTCGGAGTCAGCGGTACTTTGATCTCCTTGGCGATCTTGCCGTCTCGGCCGATCTCGAGGAGGCGGCCCGGGCCGCACTCGACCACGAGCACGCGTCCGTCGGCCAAGGGCTGGCAGCCTTGGATCTCAGTCTTCGCGTCGGCGACATATTCCCAGGCTACGGACTGGTCGGGCTTCACTTCCTTGGCGCCTTTGACGTGGCTGAAGAGCACGTTGCCGTTGGGTAGGAGCCAGGAGTCCTGCGGTTTCTCAGCGGGTGTCGACCACTCGATGCGGCCATCGGCGGCAACAATCGCGACCTTATTGCCGACGTAATCGCTGACGAGCAGGCGACGGCCGAAGGGCTTCGGGACGAGGCTGGAGAGGGGCCCGGAGGCGCGGCTACCCATCGCGTTGAGGTTATTCTTGGCGGTCGGAGGCATCGGGGGTTCCCAGCCTTTCGGGGCGCCGGACAGGATGACGTTCTTGAAGGTGTTGTCGCCGACACGAAGGTTATCGGCGATGACGCCGTTCTGCGAATGTCGCCAGCAGTGGATGGCCTCGCCGTCGCTCTTGATGACGTTGCCGATGACTTCGTAGCCATCGAGGTTGAAGTTGGGTTCGATGGAGGTCGTCTTG
>RFRI01000294.1 GCA_009924535.1 Verrucomicrobiota bacterium | reverse complement strand
GCCAGTTGGCCAGTCTGGAGGCCCGCAGAGTGGGGATGGGCTGGGGTGTGTCTGCTGAGGGAAAATGAGGCGCCATCTAGGGGCATCCCTCGGTCGCCCTTGCTTCGGGGGATGGTCATCTAGGCGCCATGCATTTTATCTACCTGGATGAGAGCGGAGACCTTGGGCTGATTAATTCCCCGACGTCGCACTACATTCTGGCCGGGTTTTCCATCCACCATGGGGATTGGTTGGCCTTCTCCGACATGCTGAGGGCATTCCGTGAGGAAGTCCAAACCCGTTATGGTTACCCTGCTGATAAGGAGCTCCATGCGGCTGAGTTGCTAGGAGGTGCCAAATCGCTGTGCGGGGTCGGACGCCATGAACGACTCCTGATTGCTCGGCAGTTGATCTATCGGCTGTCTCATTGTGGATTCATCAAAGTCTTTGCGTGGATTGTCAGGAAGTCGTCCGTCAATCCGCTCGTGGTCGTCGCGCCGTGCGTCATGAGGGACTTGGATCGGTGGGCTCGGGATGGCGCCTTCGGCGTAGCGTCCTCCTGCGAGCACAAGGGCTACTTCGTGATCCACGACAGGACTTCGACTCCCCTGTTCAAGGGCGTGCCCAGGCCTCTAAGTCTTATCGGGCATCCCGTCGGCCAGTGCTCAAGGGAGGTAGAGATGATACAGGTGGCTGACCTGATCGCTTATGCGGTGAAGCAGAAATACTCACCCAACGGTTACGCCCGGAGTTCGGGCGTGGTAACCTTGTGCGATAAGCTAAAACCCATAACCCTGGGGTGGCTAGAAATGCTCTGAAAAGAGGAAAGCCGCCTGACGGCGGCTTCCTGGTGGTATCATACGGAACCCAGAGGGTACTTTCAGATACAGGTTTATGTAAGTACTTTTCGGTGTCTCGGTCAAGCGGCGAACGGACGCGAAGCAGAGGACAGCACGTGGTGCTGTCCTTGCCTTATTTGGCTACTACCTTCGCCCAGGAGTCCTTCAGGCCGACGGTGCGGTTGAAGACGGGCTTGCCGGGCTGGGAGTCCTTGGCGTCGGCGCAGAAGTAGCCGGTGCGTTCGAACTGCACGCGCGTGCTCGGCGCGAGGGCGAGCAGGGCGGGTTCGACGAAACCGCGGATCGTCTTGAGCGAGCCGGGGTTGAGGAGCGTGCGCCAGTCGGTGCCTTCGGGGATATCGTTCAGGTCCTCGTGCGCGAAGAGGCGGTCGTAGAGGCGGACCTCGACGTCGCCGGCGTGCTTTTCAGAAACCCAATGGATGGTGCCCTTGACCTTGCGGCCGTCCGGAGCGTCGCCGCCGCGGGTGGCGGGATCGTAGGTGCAGGTGACTTCGACGACGTTGCCGGCGGCGTCCTTCTTGCAGCCGGTGCAGGTCACGAAGTAGCCCCAGCGGAGGCGGACCTCCTGGCCGGGCGTGAGGCGGAAATACTTCTTCTCCGGGATCTCCATGAAGTCGGCGCGCTCGATGAGCAGCGTCTTGGAGAAGGGCACCTTGCGGGTGCCGGCGGAGGGGTCCTCGGGGTTGTTGACGGCGTCGAGCTCGTCGACCTGGCCTTCGGGGTAGTTCTCGATGACGAGGCGGACCGGGTCGAGCACTGCCATGAAGCGGGAGGAGGTCTTGTTGAGGTCGTCGCGGACGGCGTGCTCGAGGAGGGCGACGTCGGAGAGTGAATTGTTCTTCGTGATGCCGATCGTCTCGCAGAACTTGCGGAGGGCGGCGGGGGTGTAGCCGCGACGGCGCATGCCGGAGATGGTGGGCATGCGGGGGTCGTCCCAGCCCGAGACGCGCTTCTCCTGCACGAGCTCGAGCAGGCGGCGCTTGGACATGACGGTGTAGGTCAGGTTGAGGCGGGCGAATTCGATCTGCTGCGGCTTGGCGGGGGTGTCGAGCGTGCGGAGGAGCCAGTCGTAGAAGGGGCGGTGCACCTCGAACTCCAGCGTGCAGATCGAGTGGGTGATGCCTTCGTACGCGTCCTCGAGCGGGTGGGCGTAGTCGTACATCGGGTAGACGCACCACTTGTCGCCGGTGTTGTGGTGATGGGCCTTGCGGATGCGGTAGATGACCGGGTCGCGCATGTGCATGTTCGGCGAAGCCATGTCGATCTTGGCGCGGAGGACCGCCTTGCCTTCGTCGAACTCGCCGCGGGTCATCTGGGCGAAGGCCGCGAGGTTCTCGTCGACGGAAGCGTCGCGGGTCGGGCTCGGCTTGCCGGGGTGTTTCTCGTCGCCGTGGAATTCGCGGATCTGGTCCTGCGAGAGGAAGCAGACGTAGGCCTTGCCGAGCTTGATCAGCTTGATGGCGTCGGCGTGCATGCGCTCGAAATAGTTCGAGGCCTGGTAGTAGTGCTCGTTCCAGTCGAAGCCCAGCCAGCGGACGTCTTCCTTGATCGAGTCGACGTATTCGACCTCTTCCTTGGTCGGATTCGTGTCGTCCATGCGCAGGTGGCAGCGGCCCTTGAACTCCAGCGCGAGGCCGAAGTTGAGGCAGATGGACTTCGCGTGGCCGACGTGCAGGTAGCCGTTGGGCTCCGGCGGAAAGCGGGTGGCGATG
>RFRI01000293.1 GCA_009924535.1 Verrucomicrobiota bacterium | reverse complement strand
GTGCCGACGAGCTCAGGGTGGCGGTCGACGAAGGCCTTGACCGCGGCGGGATCGGCCGGCTGGGCGATGAAGTCGGCGACATCGATGGTGAAGAAGTCGGAGACGCCGACGAAGCGCTCGACGGTCTTCAAGCCGATGTGGTCGGCGTCGAGGAAGTAGGGGGCGGTCCAGCCGAGGGTCTTTACGGCGGCGTCGGCCGCGGCGCGGGTGCTGGTCGGCTCGGAGCCGATGATGTTGTGCTCGCGGTTGGACTTGTTCCAGACCGGCACGATCTCGACGCCGAGCTTCTTGGCGGCGACGCAGGCGGCGAGCTGGGCTTCGGCTTCGTGGGCGAAGCGGTCGCCCATGCCGAGGGAGAATTTACCGATGACGAGAGGTTGGGTAGACATATGGGGACAAATAAGACGGCCAGAGTAGAGGCCGGTTTCAGGCGTTGGCAACCACCCGGAGGTATGAAATTCGGCATCCCTTATCCTCGCTTCTCCTTGCCCTCCGCGCCGCCGTTCATCTTTACTCCCCTCCCTCTCCTATGCACCTGAAGATTGCTGTCCTGCCTGGCGATTACATCGGCCCTGAAGTCATGGCCGCCGCCCTGCCCGTCCTCGAGGCCGTCCTGAAGAAGTCAGGCCATACCCTCGAGCACTCCACGCACGACGTGGGCGGCGCGGGCATCGATAACCATGGCAAGGCCCTGCCGGACTCGACCCTCGAGGCCTGCCGCGCCGCGGACGCCATCCTCTTCGGTTCCGTCGGTGGCCCGAAGTGGGAGAAACTCCCTCCGGCCGAACAGCCTGAGCGCGCCTCCCTCCTGCCCCTCCGCAAGCACTTCACCCTCTACGCCAACGTCCGCCCGGGCCTGCTCCTGAAGAACCTCATCGACACCTCGCCGATCCGGCCGGACCGCATCCCGAACGGCGTCGACATGGTCTGCATCCGCGAGCTGACCGGCGGCCTCTACTTCGGACCGAAGTCCACCACGACGCTCGCCGATGGCGACATCGAGTCCATCGATACCATGGTCTACCGCAAGTCGGAGATAGAACGTATCACCGACGTCGCCATCGCCACCGCGCGTGCCCGTCGCAAGCACATCACCCTCGTCGACAAGGCCAACGTCCTCCAGACCTCCGTCCTCTGGCGCAAGGTCGTCTCCGAACGCCTCAAGGCCACTGCTCCGGACATCGCCCTCACGGTGATGTACATCGACAACGCCGCGATGCAGCTTGTCCTCAAGCCTTCGCAGTTCGACGTCCTCCTCACCGAGAACATGTTCGGCGACATCCTCTCCGACGAGATGGCCGTCGTCTGCGGCTCCCTCGGCATGATGGCCTCCGCCTCCTTGGGCGCGAACCGCAACCAGCATGGCTACGGCTACGGCCTCTACGAACCCTCCGGAGGCACCGCCCCGGATATCGCCGGCCAGGACAAGGCCAACCCTTGCGCCCAGATCCTCTCCGTCGCCCTGATGCTCCGCCATTCCTTCGGCCTCGAAGCCGAAGCCAAGGCCATCGAACTCGCGGTCGAGAAGACCATCGCCGAAGGCATCCGCACCGCGGACATCGCCGCCGGCGGCAAGGCCGTGGGCACCAAGACCATGGGCGCGGCCATCCTCGCCCGACTCTGACCGTGGACGAAGCGGAACGACAGCGCGCGGCCGAACGACGTCGGGAGGCCGTGTGCAGTCCGTTCATGCGCATCACCCGCTTCCCGGTCGACGTCGCCCGTGAACTGCTCGATGCCGGTTACTATCGCGTGGATCAACTCTCCGGCCGTTCGCCCGAATCCCTGCTCACCGAGATCTCAGCCCGCAACAAGGAGAAGCTCCCCGCGCATTTCCTCCCGTCCTTACGCATGGCGGTCTACTTCGCGGAGTCCGACAGCCCGGACCCGAAGAAGTTGTTCCTGGATCAGTGGCAGTAAGCTCGGCCAGGCCGAGCTTACGGAGTATTGAGTTCGGAGTATCGAGTATAGGGTTTCACACCCCCTGTGCCCAATACGACGAGCACGTTCTGGCCATTGAGCGTTCAGTCTATCGTCCCCTGCGCGCCGCGCGTTCCAAAAGGAGGGCGCAGGCTTCGGGACCGACGGAAGGCTTACCTTTCATGACACCGTAAGCGGCATACCGTTCCAAGACGTCGAGCGCGTCGGTGACATCGCACGGGCCTAATTCCTCCCTAACCGCCGTGGGCAAGCGTTCCACGGCGACCAGCGCTTCGATGCTGCTATCGATATTCATGATCCCTTTAGCAATAAACTCCGGGTTACGCGCCCGGAGCGAGAGCCGCAGGCAAGCGAGCGCCGCGGGGCGCTCCGCGTCGTCCTTGGGCATGACGACGACCAGCGAAGCGAGGGCTCGGACCATGATGTAGTGGTAGGCCGGCCTAGCGTTATGCGCATCTGCCCAGCGTCCGGCCCGAGGTCCGTCGACCAGCTGACCGGGTTGGACGCCCATCAGGAACTTCCTACGCGCGGCGACAAGGTAACGTTCGTCGCGCGTGGCCTCATAGGCCTGGGCGAGCAGCTGCAGGCTGAAGGAGTTATAATTCCAATTGGGCACCACCGGT
>RFRI01000292.1 GCA_009924535.1 Verrucomicrobiota bacterium | reverse complement strand
ATCAGGATCGTGCCCTTCTCAGGGACTTCCCCCGGATTCGGATGCGACAGGATTCCATCGGGCTTCTCGACCGCGATAAGCCCGCATTCATGCGTCGCGACCACGCGTACGCCGCGTCCGAACGGGATCCAATCAGTAGCCAAAGTCATCAGTAATAAAGGAAGTTGATCGTGACCGTGTCGCTCTCTCCGTACATGGCGACCATATCCGCACGCCAAATATCGTACGGCGCGGGCGCCATCACGGCGTCCTTGCAGGCGAGGGTCATCACGCGGGTGACCTCGGTGGCGAGGACCTTGGCGTCGGTGACCGTGCCGTCGCGATGCAGGCGGAAACTCACGGCCACATGACCGCGGGTGACGCCCTCGAAGCGGGAGCGTTCGATGATGCTCCACCAGCTGGACTGGATGGCTTCCATCATGCGCTGGGTGTAGTCTCCGTAGTTACTGAAACGGGCGTCAACGGCGATGGAGCCGGCTCGATTGACGCCGACCGGCCGGCGCAGCAGCAGGCCGTAGGTACCGGAAGGAGCCGAGGCACGCGGTCGGTCGGGATTGGCAGCGACGGGCGACGGCGAAGGCTTGGCGGCGGACTTGCCCGGTCCGGGCGGCGGCGCGGCCTTGACCGGCGCAGCCATCGAGACCGACGGCTGGGAGACCGGGGCGGCCTGGGATTGATCGATCGAGCGAGGCTTGCCTTGCGCAATCCGGAGAGATTCGGACGTGCCCTCTGATTTTGGCAGCGGCGAATTGGTCGGCATCTTCTCCGGGACCGGCTGGGCGGCGGTCTGATTGCGCGAAGAAGTAAACGGAGCGGTCTTGGGTACCGCCTGATTGGCGAGCGGATTCGTCTCAATAAAACGGAGCTTCGGCGGCAAGCGGGTTTCGTCGATCTTCACCGGAGCCGTCAGGACCTCCACCGGACGGACGAACGCGACGACTTTATGAAACGTGTCCGGCAAGGCCCAGATGAGGAGGAGGTGCAAGCCGAGCGACACCACGACCGCGAGGGCCGCGGACCGCAGGTCGATGGATTCTTCAGGCCGCACAAGGACAAGTTAGGCAGACCTCGCCCAACTTCAAGCGTAGGCGAGGCCGATTATCGTCCGGCGAATTCCTGCGTCAGCGCCGCCAAGGTCCGCCGGCAGTCTTCGCGCGTGCCGATGACGACATAACACTGGAAAGCGTAGTCACCGGGCTTGATGCCGGCAGGCGACCGGAGACGGAAGACGCAGTTCCACTTCACGACCTTGTCCTGCTCGAAACGAAACCGGCCATACCCCGGCTGGGACTGGCCCGCCGGCGGGCGGTAGGGCGAGAAGATGCCCATGGCATGGGAACCCGAAGGCGTCGAGAGCACCACCGGATCACGCTGCTCGCCGTTCTGGCGCAGCAACGGGACGAGCGTCGCCGTCGGTGCATCGAAACGCAGTTCCTCGCTGAACATCCAAGGCATGTAGGCGGTCAGACCCTCGACCTGCAGATACGTGTGCGGGCGGTCGGCCGGCACGGTGAAGGTCACCCTGTAATCCAGCACATGGTCCATGCCCGGACGGCCGATACGCACCTGCTTGGCGAGCACATGATCCGAAAGCAGTGTGGTATTCTGCGCCAGCTGGCCGTGGGACTTCATCCCGGGCGTGAGCCAGTAGGCCATCCGCGTGCGGGTGGTGAGCGCCCCGTCCTTGATAGACAGGAACTCCAGGCGGCTCGTGGACTTAGGTCCGAGCGCGTCGACGACCGAGCCTGCCTCGGTCGGGTTGTAGCATTCGACGTGATAGACCCCGTCGACGTCGGCGTTGATCGCGGACTGCAGCTGACGGCCGTGATCGTGTGAATCAATGAACTCCACGCCGGCCCACTTCACCGAATCTATCGCTCCAGCCAGGCGACTCGTCGTGCGAATGACCAGCGGCTGGCCACCGATTGCGCCCCAGAGTTCGGCATCGCCGCCCACCACAGGTGTCTGCGCGAAAGCCCAGACAGGCAAAAGCAAGAGGAGCGCCTTCATACGATGAGCCTTTCGAGGATACCCAGAGCGGCGAGACGAGCTTTTACGAATTCGACGGGTAGGCCCATGATGGTCGAAATCGGGTGCTGGAAATCGGCGATGATGATCTCCTTGCCCTGCTGGATGCCGTAAGCGCCAGCCTTGTCCAAGGTGTTCACCAAAGCCTGATAGCGGGTGATATCGTCTTCGGAGAGCGCCCGAAAGCGGACCCAGGCCGTCACGTCATGGGACTCGTCGAGGCCGAGGGCGGGACAGAGCAGGCATACGCCCGTGTGGACCGTGTGCTCCCTGCCGGACAGACTCCGCAGCATCGCGCGGGATTCGGCGAGGTCGGCCGGCTTGTTCAAGGCGCGGTCGCCGAGGGCCACCGTGGTGTCGGAACCGAGGACTAGTGCCTCGGGATGCAGACGGGAGACCGCGGCAGCCTTCAGGCGGGCGTTATGCAGGACCATCTCCGCGGGGTCGGTCGTGGGGTCCTCATGCTCCGTGACCGCGGCCACCACGACGCGATGCGGGATGCCGGCCTCCCGGAGGAGCTCGGTGCGCCGGGGAGAGGCGGAGGCGAGGATGA
>RFRI01000291.1 GCA_009924535.1 Verrucomicrobiota bacterium | reverse complement strand
ACTGCTGGCATGGTGAACTGCTGCGAAACCGGAGAATGGGGTAGGGGCGCGACGGCGTCGCGACCGAGGGTGAGGGCGGACGCGTCGCCGCCACGTCCCTACCCATGACGGGTGGAAGCGGTTGGCGGTTAGCGGTTGGGGAATGCAGACGATGCAGGGCAGCCAGGACAGCACGTGGTGCATTACCCCCTGGAGGCTGGGTGACTATTTGCTGACGATGTCCAAGGGGGGAGCCGTGCGTTCGGGTGAGAACCAGTGAGCCTTCAGCGCGTGGGCGCCGTAGGGCGTCTGCGGGAAGCGGGTCACGAGCAATCGATAGGCTGGGGTGGCGCCTTTGGGGTCGCGGTACTTCAGCAGGTTGCCGGCGTATTGAAGGATCTGCGCGCCGGCAGGGTCGTTGACCGGGAGGAGTCGGGCGGCTTCGAGCGCGTGCCGGAACGAGGCATAGCGCGCGTCGCGTTCGGAGAGGTCAGGATGCTCGACGTAGCGTACCTGCCAGGCATCGAGGAGCCGGATTTCCTCGCGGCCGCCGCCGATGAGCTTCATCGAAGGCAAAGGCCGGTCGTCCAAGGAACGTCCCCGCCGGATGCGGGGGAGGGCGCTGTAGCCCACGTACCAGCTGCCACCGCTCGCCCAGCTTAATCCATAAGGGGCATGCAGCACCTGTTCTCCGATGCCGCGGATGGCGAGCGCGCAGCGCCAATGGGAGTCGGCGCGAGAACGGTCGTCCAGGTCCGTGCGCTCGGCGCCGCGGCGAAGCAGCACATAGTGCGTCGTCTGGCTGCGGATCGTCGGATCGACGTAACCCAATGCTTCCTCCAGGCGTCCGGCGCGCATCAGGCGGGAGCCAAGTTCCTGTTCCAGGTCGTTCAGGGGTTCGAACCAGCGGCCATCCAGCTTGATGAGGGGCTTCTTCTGGGCGCGACGTCCGTCCACGTGCGCCTTGAGCTCGTCGACGTCGAGCAGGCATTCCGCGACGTAGAGCGCTTCGACTCCGTAGGCTCCGTCTTCGAAACGGGTGAGGGCCTCGCGGAAGTTCCCGTTCGCCAAGGCGATCATGCCGAGCTCGCCTTCGACGCGGGCGGCAAGCTCGGGCTTCGCTTGCAGGCTGATGACCGTCGGGTAGTCGAAATCGGCCGTGACGGGAGCGAAGGTTTTACCCGCGTCGGAAGGCTTGGCCGACGGAGCGCTTCCGGGATCGAGCAGACGTCGGGAGGCGTCGACATCGCCCACCAGGCGCAGCTGGCAGCGCGAGAGCAGGAGTTTGCGCAGCGGGTCGTCCGCCGTCAGCAGCGCGGCGGAGCGCCGGCAATCATCCCAGCGACCGACGGCGTACTGCAGCATGGCGACGTGCGCAGGCGCGAAGGAAGGGTCGACCTTGGCCTTCGCGAGCGCATCCAGCCAGGCGATGCGCCGGTCCTTCAGGATGTCCGCCTGGATCATGTTGCGGTAGTCGTTGCCGCCCCCGGCAGTGAGGAAGAACGTGAGGAGCAGGCGCAGGTCGGGGTCAGCGAGGACGCCGTCGAAGTGGCCTTCGTCGCAAAGCTTGCGAGCGAGCCAGAGGCAGGAGTTCACGGCGTTGGCCTCTCCGCGTCCGGGCATGCGGAGGTAGGCGTCGAAGGCGCCGCCGAAATCAGCCTCGCCCAGCCGGACGAGGCGTTCCGCCGGGAGGATCATCGACCGCGAATAGGCGATCCAGTAGTCCGCGTTCTCGCTGATCTGCGCCGGATCGAGCGAGCCTTCCTGGGCGTGCGCGGCGACGGAAGTCAAGTCGTCGCGGATGGACTTCAGCCGCATCTTCACCGCGGCATCGTCCAGTTTCTCCCAATCCTCCAGCGACATCTTCAGGCGGGCGCGGCGATACTTGGCGATTGCGTTCAGCGGCCGACGTTCTTCCGCCGGCAACGCGAGAAGCTCGTCCATGAGCTTGATCGCGACATCACGGTCGGCCTTGAGCGATTTGAGGTAAAGTCGGTAGGCGCGATGAGGGAGGTTATCGAGGTCGCCCGGAAGGTCGGCGAGGGTCACGTTCTGGGCGACACCGTCCTTGGTCAGGATAGCTCCGAGCTCGGCGAGTACTTCGGAGACGATCAGGTCAGAACTCGGTTCAGGTTTTTCGACCGTGCTGACGCGGCGGCCGAAGGAGGCTTTGAAGTCGTCCATGAAATCCGTGCGTAGGTTGCTGAGCAGGCAGCCATCGCCGCGTTCCATCAGTTCGCGCAGGCGATAACGTCCGGGATGCGAATAACCGTAAAGTTTCCACTCGAGACGTTCGGCGACCTGTTCGGCGGTCAGCGGCGGGCTCACTTCCTTCGCTTCGGGCGCCGCGGTGGCGATGACGGCCGGCTGAGGGATTTCGGCTCGCGGCGTCGGCGACGAAAGCTTGTCGGCGACGTACGCGATGACGAGCGAAAGCCAGAAGCAGGCCGCGATGACGGCGAGGGTGCGGAAGAACGGACGAATCTTGAGGCTGAAGAAGGACATGGAGAGGATGCGAAAGAGCAGGGTGGTGTTGTTGTATAAAGTTCTAGACTGTCATTTCGGCGACGCGGGCGCAAGGGGCGCGGGGACGGTTTTTCAGGCATAAGTAAAATATGACTACGGAGGA
>RFRI01000030.1 GCA_009924535.1 Verrucomicrobiota bacterium | reverse complement strand
TACCAGCCGGCAGCAGCACGCTGCTGGCGTTACCCTTGGAGTAATAAATGACGTAACCGATGAGCGGGATAAAAATCAGGGCCTCGAGTAAGACGTAGAAGGAAAGACCGGCATACTGGGTGCCGCGAGAGGCGCGATTGAAGGCCAGCGACTGGGCCACGGTGGTCGCGCCCCAGAAGGCGAGCAACACGAGCAGCATGCTCCAGCGTCCCAACGACATCTCCATTGCCTGAATACCGGACATAAACGCCGCGGCAACGCCAGTCCCGTAGGTCGTTTCGGAAAGGCCTCTGACGCCTGGCGTGACCTCGAAACCAACGAAGAAGATCGCCAGCAAAGCCGCGAAGGCGGCGAAGCCGATGGCCACGAGGCCGTAGGTACGACGGAAGAAGGCGGCTCGGTCGGCGGCCGGGGCGTCAGCGACGATGAAGGGATTGGATTCCATGCCCTCCATCATAGCCCTTTCGCCCGCCAGTCAAGTCCACCCCACGCTCAACGGTTACGAAACCGCACTGATATTATCCTGAATCGACGACCGAGATGCGCCGCCGAATGCTCCTCGGGGATGCGCTGCACTACCATCTCACAGACAGAGGTGCCGCCCTCCCCCTCCGCTCGACCGATGACACGGAAGGTGTCGCCCCTCACGGTCAATACCGGCGCCCAAGCTTCCAGCAGGTCTTCCGCCTGCAGACGAATCGGCAATTCCGGCGACGCCGAGACATACGGAGCATCGAGGGACGCCGCCTCCAAGGCGTGCTCAAGCACCCGCGAGCGGGCGAACGATTCCAGCGAGCGATAAGGCCAACCGTGGCTCGGCTGTAGTTCTACGATCTTACGGGCGAGCTCTCCGAGCCCGGGTGCCTCAAGGCACCGCACGGCCTGCTGGCCGATCAACCCAAGGTAGGCCGCCCCGGGGAGGCCGTTCACCGCTCGGTCGGCAAGATCCACCGGACTTATCGCGCCCCATTTTGCGAGCGACGCCCCGCCAGTCCGGGTGAAGAAGAGCCGCCCGCTCAGCTCCTGCGGCTCAAACGGTCCGCCGGCATCAGGCTTCCATGCTCCATCGGCATCTCCCAAGAAAAGTTCCCAGGCCTTGGTGTCACGGGAATTCACGTTGAACGCGCCGGCGACCGACAGACCCCGCGCAAAGTCAACCGACCCTGCGCCGAGACCGCTCCCAGCCCGAATCAAAAAGGGATGATGTGAAACGACACCGGGCTCGGGCGCCTCCAACGGAGCACCGAAGAAAGCCCGATCCAGGCGCCCCATCCAAGCAGTCGAACCGGGAGCCTCAAGGTGTCGTAACGATCCGACCGACAGCGACGGAGCGTTCGGGACATCACGTAATCTTACCGAAGCGAAGGTGCCGGGCTCCCCGGCGTCATGGCGATTGGCCCGAAGGTCCCAGAGCGGCCCGGCCAAGGATGACGCATCATGATCCACGACGTCCAACGCGGATTGCACGGGGTGGTCGACGACCCATTCGGCGGCGTCTGCTAGATTCGAGAAATCCCAGCCTGACCTCGACAACGCGCCTTTCGCGGCCGCCGACCAGAGTTCGTTCACCTCACGCGGACGTAGGCGTATGCGCAGGCAGGCCCGCCGTTCCTCGATCACATAGCCGGAACTGTCCTCGCGGGAATAGTCCTCGCCCGTAGTTCTGATCAGGAAATCCGGGAAGGTGATATTATCCAAGACGATGAGGGGCTTGGCCGGATAGTCGGAGATGGCGCTATCTCGGGTCGGCTCCCCCGCATAAGGCCGCAGCCGGATACCGACCTTCCCCCGGAAGCGCACCGCGATCTCGATGCGATCCGACGGCAGGAAGACGGTCGGCTCAGGACGCTTCCAACCCGGACCATGATAAGCCCGCTCCATCTTCCAGGTCGTCTTGGTCAGGATGCGGGCCAGCCCTTGGGGCTGCGTGGCAGGCGCCGGATTGACCAAGGCATAGACCTCGCCGGGCAAAAGCCCCCGGCCGCTCATGCCATAGGTCGTCGGATCTGTCACCTCGGCCCAGAACCATAACCCTCTTTCCCGCAAGCCCTGCCGGATGACCCCGAAGTCTTCCTGCGGACAGTCGTCCAAGTCGACGACGAACGAGCTCTGGGTCTCGAGGTTGGCGACCGTCACCTCGGGCGAGCCGACGAACTCCACGAGAAACATCTTTCCCTGCGGACCGGTCAGCACCGGCACGGTCAGGCGATTCCAGAAAACAGCGGACCCGTGAAATCGCAGACGATGTCGGCCGTCACTCCTCGAGTTGAAGAACCCCATGCTCAGCCGAAGGTCGGCCAGCACCGGTAACGTATCGAGCGAACAAGCCGCATCGGTGATGCGGGCAAGGGGAATTCCTTTCGCCGGAGATTGCACGAACGCCGCACTCCGTAGCAACGACGCCAAGGGCTGGCCCAGCTCTTCAGCCAGCGCGGATTCGACCGCCAGATTCTTCTTCCAGCCTCCGCGCACGGGATCCGTGAGGAGCCCGCTTATCTGCCACGACGCCCCCGGCACCTGCCGTGGTTCGAAGAAGTCAGGCCCGGCAGCCGCCAAAGCCACGGATTGTCCGGGCGTAACCATGCCAGCCAAGGCGTGAGGCAGTTTCGCTCGTCCAGCGGGGCTCTTGGCCCAAGCCGAAGCCCCCATCGCCGCTACCGATCTTGCCGCAACGTCATGGCCCAGGGACAGGTCCGCCACCTCCCAGCGAGATAAGAGGGAACCTTCCGCCGCGGCTCCTGTAAGACTAACTTGGTCAAATTTACCGACCGCGCTCAAGCCGCCGGGCGTCGATTCGAAATCATGCGCGACGTCGGGACCTAGCCTGGCCTGCAACTCCGCCAGGCCTCGACATGCCGCGTTTTCAGAGGCTATTCGCAGGAGCCGGCCACGTCGAACCGTCTCCTGCTGCCTCGATTCAAGCATGACCAAAGAAGTCGCCGCGAAAGTCAGCGCGCCCAGCGCCGCCATGAGCATCAACGCGGCCAACAATGCTAATCCATTTCTCTTATTCATCGATGAGGAATAGGCCCCATCGTCTTTCCATTGATAATAAAAGGGCAAAACAGGATATCTCTCAGGTATCGCTTACATGAAGACATCATTGCGCAAGATCCGCGTCAGTCGTCCAGCCGCCCTCCCGGCCTTCCCGGTCACGAAGAAGCCATCGCCGACTTCGGTCCCCGAAGGCAAGAAGCGCGTGCTGGTGATCGAGGACCAGTCCGCGGTCTGCGACCTGGTCGCGGAGATGATCCAGAATCACCCGCGCTGCGAACTCGCGGGCAAGGGCTCCGATGGCGAGAGCGCGGTGGAGTTGGCGTTGCAGCTGCGGCCCGACATCCTGGTACTCGATGTCATCATGCCCGGCGTCGGTGGCATCGAAGTCCTGCGCCGCCTCGGCGGCAGCCTCCCTTCGATGAAGGTGCTGATCTTCTCCGGCAAGCAGGAGCCCCACATCGTCCGCGCGCTCATGCAGGCCGGCATCCACGGCTTCGTGAACAAGAACGGTCCGCTCTCCGAACTGCGCAAGGCGCTCGACTCCGTCGCCCTCGGCAACACCTGGTTCAACGAAGACTTCAGCCGCACGGTCCGGCAGGCCCTCGCTTCCCCCGCCCACCTCGGCGAAGGGGTGATCGACCAGCTGACCCCGCGCGAACGCGAGATCGCCGTGCTCATCGCCCAGAGCCATAGCAGCAAGGAAGTCGCCGGCCGCCTGAGCATCAGCATCAAGACCGCCGAGAACCATCGCGCCAACCTGATGCGCAAACTGGGCGTCCGGGACGTGGCCGGGCTGGTCCGTTTCGTGGTCCGCCAAGGCCTGGTCGATCCGGCGGTGGAATAAGATTGTTACCAAAGGACGCCCTTTTGCGTTCGCCTGCGGCGGGGAGGAGGACAGAATGGTCCTCATCCCCCATGAAGACAACTTCCCGGAAGGCGAAATCGGTCGTGGTCGTGGAAGACCAGACCGCCATCTGCGAACTGATCATCGAGATGCTCGAGGCCCGCGGCGCCTATCGCGTCCTGGGTTCGACGGCCGACGGCCACGAAGGCCTCGCCCTCGCCAAGCAGCTCAAACCGGACATCCTCATCCTCGACATCCTCCTGCCGGGCATCAGTGGCCTGGAGATCCTCCGCCAGCTTCATGACAGCCAGCCCGACCTGAAGGTGCTCATCTTCTCCGCGAAGTCCGAGAAGCAGATCGCCCGCGGCCTCCTCAAGGTCGGCGTCCGCGGCTACGTGCCGAAGAGCGCCCGCCTCTCCGAACTCCGCCAGGCGGTCGACGCCGTCGCCGCCGGCGACACCTGGTTCAGCGAAGCCTTCCAGAAGGCGATGGCCGACGCCCTCACGGCCCCGGAAAGCGACGTCGACGCCAAGGGCTCGACGCTCACGGAACGTGAGAAGGAAATCGCCATCCTGCTCGCGAAGAGTTTCTCGAGCAAGGAAGTGGCCGTGAAGCTCGATATCAGCGCGAAGACGGTCGAGAACCACCGCACGAACCTGATGCGCAAGCTCGGCGTCCACGACGTCGCCGGCGTGATCCGTTTCGTCGTCCGCCAAGGCTTCTACGACCCTTCGGAGGGTTGAGCCCCACTCAGTAGTGATAACGGGCCTGCAGGACGTAGATCGCGCCCTTCTCGACGCGGTAGACCAAGCGGTGCTCGAGCGTGATCCGCCGGGACCACCAGCCGGACAGATCGCCCTTCAAGGGCTCGGGCTTACCGATGCCTTTGAACGGCGTCTTGGCGATGTCCGCCAAGAGTCGCTCGACCCTTTCATAAGTACGCGGCTCCTCCTGCTGCCAATACGCCCGGTCTTCGAGCGCCCCTGCAGACCAGCGAACCTCAGCCACGGGGAGCTTTCTTGAATTTTCCGGCCTTGAATTCAACCAAGCCCTTGCGGAGGCGATCGGCATTACGCGGCGAGGACAGGAGGTGGAAGGTCTCGGCCATGGCGGCGTATTCGGCGGCGTCGACCAGTACGACGGACGCGGCGCCGTTGCGCGTGATGGCCACGGGCTCGCGATCGGCGTTGGCCGCCTCCATGAGGCTGGCGAGCTGATTACGGGCATCGGTGTAGGAGACGGTCTTCATGGCGACAGTCTGCCTTCTGTACAGAATTCTGTCAAGCGGGTCAGGCGAGGTCTTATCGGGTAAAATTAAACGCATGCCCCATCCTACCCCTTCACCCGTGCAGAAGGAAATGAGGGCAAATCATCATGTCGCAGCGGAGTCTTCTCCCCGGCTTGCTTCCTCACCGGTTACGCCTACCAGTGAGGACCTCCCTTCCATGACCACCACCGCCCAGGCCTACGGCTCCGCCTCCCCTTCCTCGAAACTCGCCCCGCTGCAGATCGCGCGTCGCGCACCGGGCCCGACCGACGTGCAGATGGAGATCCTTTACTGCGGCGTCTGCCACTCCGACGTCCATACGGCCCGTGGCGAATGGCCGGGCACGAACTACGCCTGCGTCCCGGGCCACGAAATCGTCGGCCGCGTGACGGCCGTCGGCGCCAAGGTCACGAAACTCAAGGTCGGTGACATCGGCGCGACAGGCTGCATGGTCGACTCCTGCCGCACCTGCCCGAGCTGCCAGAAGGGTCTGGAGCAGTTCTGCCTCACCGGCGCGACCTTCACCTATAACAGCCCCGACAAGCACCTTGGCGGTCATACCTTGGGCGGCTACTCCTCCGGTATCGTCGTCGACGAAGCCTTCACCCTGCGCGTGCCCCAGGGCATGGACCTCGCGGCCACCGCTCCTCTCCTCTGCGCCGGCATCACGACCTACTCCCCGCTCCGCCACTGGAAGGTCGGCCCCGGTCAGAAGGTTGGCATCGTCGGACTCGGCGGACTCGGCCACATGGGCGTGAAGCTCGCCCGAGCCTTCGGCGCCCACGTCGTGCTGTTCACCACCTCCCCGTCCAAGGTCGCCGATGGCCTTCGCCTCGGCGCCCATGAGGTCGTCGTCTCGACCGATGCCGCCGCGATGGCCAAGCACGCCTGCTCGCTCGACTTCATCCTGGACTGCGTCTCGGCGAAGCACGACCTCAACGCCTACCTCTCGCTCCTGCGCCTTGACGGCACCCTCTGCCTCGTGGGTGTCCCTGAGCAGCCGCTCGCGGTCCACGCCTTCAGCGTGATCATGCCCCGCCGTAACTTCAGCGGCTCCTGCATCGGTGGCATCGCCGAGACCCAGGAGATGCTCGAGTTCTGCGCGAAGCACGGCATCGTCTCGGACATCGAGCTCATCCCGATTCAGAAGATCAACGAAGCCTGGGACCGCATGATCAAGCAAGACGTGCGTTACCGCTTCGTGATCGACATGGCCTCGCTGAAGCAGGCCTGAGCGAATTACTTCGCTTCGCCCTTGGGTGCAGCCGATGCGGCATCCGCGGGCGTCCTCGCCAACATCTGGTAAAGAGGGCTGGACGCTGGAATAGTGAGCTCTTGGCGGATATTGCGGAAGAACTCCTGAAGCCGATTGGTCTTGGCGAGCAGGATTGGATCCGTCGCCAGTCGGCCGTAAAAGACCTGGTCGGCAACCATCATGCGCGCGTACATCGTCGCGCGGTCGTCGGTGGCGATGTTCATGCCGTAAGGTTCGGCGAAACCCTTCCGTCCTTTGTTGTCCTTGGTGTGAGTGGGCTGCCCTTCGGCGCTGACCGAGTTCGGACCGATCCGATATTTGAACCCCGGCTCGTTCAGCGCGTCCCAAGTGGCCCCAAACAGCGGGCTACCGGAGCGCGTGAACTGGCGTTCCATCGCATGAAAGACCTCGTGGTGCGTGGTGCGGCTGAAAAAGGCGCGGGAAGCCACGTCCTCTGGCTTGAAGGAGTTCAACCCGTAGGCGACCGCCGGCTTAGGAATCCAACTGAAGCTCTGGCCAGCGAGTTTGACGTCGCGGTAAGTGAACTCGTCCAAGATGTAGATATTGCCGAAACCTAGGCGGGAGACGATCGCATCCGGATACATGTCTAACTCCTCGCGCAGCATGTGCACGAAGGCCTTGAATTGGATAATCTTCTTGTCGGTGAAATACGAATAGACCAAGCGCACCTTGGCCGGCATCGGCGGCGCGGGTGAACCCGGCGCCCAGAGCACGGTGATACCCCACTTCTGCTCGATTTGTCGAAGGTCGGCCTGAATCTCGGGGTCCTTCTTAATCTGGTCGACGCTCTTTAGGTCGGTGAGGTCGTTCGTGCAGACGATTCGCTGGGACTCGGGGATGATGGCGAGCTGATCGAAGAATGCCTGGTCGAAGCCTTTATCCTGCGAGGCCAGGAAATCCTTCATGACGGCGAGTTTCTTTGCGATTGTTGGGTCGGCCTTGGCTTCAGCAAGCAGATCAAGATGTTCGAACGGATCCCAGAAAAGGCCAAACAAGGCGGCACGTGAGTCGGCACCAGCCAAGCGCTTGCCAATGGGCGTGATGGACGCGGTGGACGCCTTAGGCAGTTTCTTCCACGCATCGAACGAGATCAGCTCGGCCGGAGTCTTATGATCCTGGAGCAGGAAGCCGATCAGGGACTGATGGATATGGCGTGCCTTGAAAAACTCCTGCACCGCGGTGAGCTTTGCAGGGACAGTCAGGGCAATCGCCTCGGCGGCCTTGAATTCGAAAGAAGATGGCGAGGTGGGCGTGATGCCCGCTGCCGAACGCTTAGGGAGGAAAGCTTCGGCCAGCACGAGATTTCTTGGTCCATGGTGCTTCAGGAAACCGGCTGGATAGCGCTTAAGTTCATCCTCCACCCATCCGAGCACCTTCACCGTGCCGGAGAGATTCGCTGCCGCGACCGGCGTGACTTCATAAGCGGCCTCGAAAGCCTTGTCGTCCGCCTGAGCTGACCGGATTTCTATATCATACTGGGCCTTGAACCGGCCCTTCAGGTCAGCGAGCTGCTGGCCAACGGGGATCGGTTCCGCTGCGGTCAAAACCCCGAGGCCGAAGCAACAAAACGTCAGGGCATGGCGAAGCGAGCGTCTCATGGGGGCAGGCCGAATCTACGGCTCCGCCCCGCAGGGGCTACCTTTATTATGGAGGAACCCCCAAACATAAAGGCCGCCTGGATGGGCGGCCTTTTTCAAAACCCGATGCTAAGGCTTACTTGAGCAGTTCCTTGACCTTGGCTTCCATCGCGTCGGACCAAATCTGGTAACCCTCGGCGTTCGGGTGCAGGAGGTCAGGCATGATGGTCTTGGAGAGCGTGCCGTCGGCTGCGAGGAACTTGGCGCCGACATCGAGGAAGAAGACCTTCTTGTCGTCAGCGAAGCCCTTCACGATGGCGTTGGTGGCCTCGTTCTGCTGGCGGAACTTGTCGTCCTTGTTCGCGCCGCGCGGGAAGATGGCGAGGATCAGGATCTTGGCGTCGGGGCACCTCTTCTGGAGGCTGGCAACGATGGCCTTGATGCCCTCGGCGGTCTGCTCGGCGGTGCACTCGTAGACGGCGCCGTTGAGTTCCTTCTGGGCACGACCCTGGTGACCGGTGTTGTTGGTACCGATCATCAGGACGATTTCCTTCGGCTTGAGGCCGTCGAAGTTACCGTTTTCCAAGCGCCAGAGGACATGCTCGGTGCGGTCGCCGCCGATGCCGAAGTTGGCGGCCTTGAGCGGAGCCCAGGTCTTATCCCAGATGGCCTTGCCCTTGCTCTCCCAGCCGTGGGTGATCGAGTCGCCGAGGAAGACGAGCTGCGCTTCGCCCTTCTTCGAGATCTCGTTGAAGGATTCATGGCGCTTCTCCGTGCCGGGGTGCAGCACCGGCTGGATGGCGTAGTTGGTCGCGGCCGAAGCGGCCACGAGGGACGCCACAAGGGCGACGAGGGACGTGATAGGGGTCTTCATGGGGGTAGGCGCACTCTGCCCTTCCCTTGTCGGCTGGCAAGCCGTCAGGGTTTAGCCCTAGGCTCAACGAGAATCCCCTTAACTTCTAACGGACCTCATCCAGCCTCCCGACATGAGCCAACCGCTTAAGTTCGTCATCGCCGGCCTGCTTCTCCTTTCCGCCGTGCTCGCCTACGTGCTGACCCGGCCGCAGAGCCAGCCGACCTGGGACGGCACCGCCCTTCTGGCGCGCGCCGAGCATGCGCTCGAAGGCTTGCCGGCCAAGGAGGCGGCCGAAATTCGCGCCCTGCTCATCTCCACCGGCCCCGGCCGCTACGACGACCGCGCCAGCGCGTGGTTCAAGACTTCTCTCAAGGAGGACCTCAAGCCCGTAACGGATTATGCCCTCGCCAGCCTACGCGCCATGGCGGAGGGAGGCGACCCGGAGGCGATGTACTTCCTCTATTTCTTGCTCACCCAACGGATCGCGACCGGGGTCGAAGGCTTCCAGTGGTTGGACAAAGCGGCCAAGAGAGGCTACCCGCACGCGGTCTTCGATGTGACTAAGCGGCAACTGAAAGGCCAGCCGGAGAAACTTCGAGCCGCGATGGAAGTTTTTGCGACGCAGGATAACGACGCCGGCTTCCAGGCGTTACACTGGTTCGCCTATGGCTATGAGAAAGGAGAGGACGGACTGCCCCAAGACGCCACCAAGGCGACCGACTACCGTAATCGCGCCAAGGCCTTGGGCGACAAACTGCGGGCGGCCGCCACGGCGAAGTGAAGGTTCACTTCACCTCCGGGAGCGCGTAGTACGCGACCTCGGCGAAGAAGAGCTCCGCCATGTTCAGCTTGGCGTAGTCGTAGTGGCTCACGGCCTTGAGGACCGCGGCGTGACCCGACTGATCGCCCGCTAATGCCACGATCGCCGCGCCGGCCAATGGATTCCTCATCCAGGTGGATTCAAAGTACTTACGCGTACCGGCTTTCTTCCTGTCGATGATCTCGGACAACCGCCGAGCGTCTTCCTGGGTTTTCTGCGGAAACCAAGTGGCATAGACTTCTCGCCAACGGGCATGACCGAAGACCTTCTGGTCAGCGTTGTCGAATTGGGCGTGCGTCTCGACGGCCGGGAGCGCGAACTGCGCGTTTACGGCGAGGCCCTTTCGATACGCGTCCTTCGAGGCAGGGTCGGTCTCGACCGCGGCAAGGCGCGCGAGGCCGGCTTGGGTGCCGACATAGATCCAGAGCTGCCCCTTCTCGATATGCGGGATGAAGGACAGGTCGCGCGGACAACCGAGGGCGCAGATCTCCTGACGCGTCTCC
>RFRI01000290.1 GCA_009924535.1 Verrucomicrobiota bacterium | reverse complement strand
CAGCAGGGCGGCGAGGAGCGCGCCGAGGTAAGGCGAGAAGCCGAGGAGGAGCGCGCCGACGACGCCCGGCAGGATCGAGTGCGTGAGCGCGGTGCTGACGAACGCCATGCGGCGGAGCACGACGTACGCGCCGAGGCACGCGCAGGTCGTCCCGCTGAGCACGACGGCCGCGAGGGCGCGCCCGAAGAACGGTTCCGACAGCGGTTGCAGGAGGAGATCAAGCATGGCGGTGGTCGTGGCCGGAGCACGCGTGGCGGGTGGCGACGGCGCCATCGCGCATCTCGAGGATGCGGTCGAAGCGGCCGAGGTCGGCGGGGTCGTGCGTGGCCATCACGACCGTGAAGGCCGAGCCTTCTTCGAAGAGGAAGCGGTCGATGATTTCGCGGCTCGGCTGGTCGAGGGCCGCGTACGGTTCGTCGAGCAGGAGGATTTCCGCGCCTTGGACGACGGCGCGGGCGATGAGCGCGCGTTGGAGCTGGCCGCCGGACAGGGTGTGGACCGGGCGTTCCGCGAGTTCGGTCAGGCCAAGGCGCGCCAGCGCCAGGTCGATGGTTTCGTCGCCGTGGCGGCATTCCTCGAACCATCCGTGGTGGGCGTACGTACCCATCTGCACCAGGCGGCGGAGCTTGAGAGGGAAGTGTTCGGCGAGTTGCGGGCGCTGCGCGAGGTAGGCGATACGACGGCGGCCGAGGCGCGGGGACTCTCCGGCGATGAGCGCTTGGCCGGAGCGGATCGGCGTGAGTCCGGCGAGCACCCTGAGCAGGGTCGATTTGCCGGAGCCATTGGGGCCGATGAGAGCGGTCCGGCAGCCGCAGGGAATTTCGAAAGTGGCGTCGTGGAACGCGAGGGGTCCGTCAGCGCGGGCGGCGGCGGAGAGTTGCTTGGCGAGGACGGCGATGCCTGGGCAGCCGTGCTGCTCTTTTTGCGCGTACGGTATCACCGGCAGGACGGCGAAGATGGCGTCGCTGAGATGACGAGAGAGGGTGGCGACGATTCGATTCATCTTCCGAGGAGGGCCTGATGAAGGCGCTTGCCGTTGATGAGCATCATGGAAACCCAGGTGTCACCGGGCTGGCCGGCTGGCTCAAGGTACTCGAAGGAAAGGGAGAGAGGGGGAGGGAGGCCGGCGTCCTCGGTCAGCCTCCGGGCGAAGGCATCGTTCTGGCCTTCATCCGTGACGACCACCGCGATTTTCTTTTTTCGGATCAAGGCGAGCAGCTCGGAGAAGTGATGGGCGGACGGGTCAGCCGCTTCGGCAGACCCCCCGGAGAGAATCGTTCCGGCGACCGTCAGGCCGTAGTGATCGGCAAACAAGTCGAGGTTGGCGTGATGGGAAATAAAGACGCGCTTCTCGGGTTTGATCGCGCCGAAAAGCTTACCTAACTCGGAATCAACGGCTTTGATATCCTTAAGATATTGTTGATAAGATATTTGTGAATTTGACGTCCCGCTGATTTTATCCAATCTTTCGGCCAAGGCTCGGGTCATGTTTTTCACCTTGGCCGGGTCGGTCCAGGCGTGAGGATTGGGCGGTTGATCGAGGGGGGGCTGAATGCCATTATAATCATTAAGCCAAAGGATGGTGTCCGAACGCCCGTTGGCCTTACCCCAGGCGGCGAGCCAGGGCTCGAATTCCGGACTCATGGCGACGATCAAGGCCGCCCGGCGGAGGTCTTTCGCGTGGCGCGGGCTGAGCTGAAAACCGTGGGCCTCGCTACGGGGAGGAATGATATTAATCGACTCAAACCCTTTTCCTCCAATGGTTTGCACCCAATCTTGGATGACCGTAAAACTCGAGACGACGACGGGTTTTTCTTGCGCGAGGGCCCATCCGGCGAACCAGGGTGTCGCGGAGAAGATCAGAAATGCAATGAGCCGAAGCACGAAAACGGAGCCTCGCCGCCTTCCGCTCCAGATGCAAGAAGTTTGCATTTAACAAATGTTCCCAACGGCTTGGTTTTTGCGTTTGCCTATGCCGTGAGGCCGCAACAGATTTTGCCTTCCCATGCCCCAAGCACGTGCTGTTTTTGCCAGCCTAATGGCTTTCTGCCTGTCTGTATCCTTCGTTTTCGCGCAGGCGACCAAGGCCGAAGGCGTTGCGCCCTCGGGCAAAAGCCCGGTCGTCGTCCGCGCCGTGCACTTCGATCCCGCCAAGATCGGCGGCCAAAAGAACGAGTGGATTCGCATGCAGGTCGAGCTTCAGGCCGTTTTCAACCCGGAGACCAAGGTCGCTGCTGAAGACAAGGCCGGCAAGAAGGCCGCCAACAACAAGTGGGTCGACAAGGTCAAGGTCACCGTGACCCAGATTTTCAAGCCGCTCACGGCCAAGGATGCTTCGGAGTTCTCTTATTATCGCGCGTCGGCGACCGTGCTGACGATGGAAGTCGGTGCTCCTCGTTCCGTCTATTTCTACCTCCCTGGCGACATCGTGAAGCGTGACCGCCTCAAGATGCAGCCGGACTTCTATTACGTGCAGCTCGACGTCGGTGGCACTGAAGTCCCGCTCTTCAGCGAAGCCGGCAAGCTGACCCCGGACATGCTCGCCGCCGTGCACAAGCAGATCGCCACCAAGAAGGAGTTCGACGGCGCCCGTGACCTCGCCGACCGCGGCGTC
>RFRI01000289.1 GCA_009924535.1 Verrucomicrobiota bacterium | reverse complement strand
TTTACACCGACCTCACGGGCGGACTTCCCGCCACGCGGTGGCATGACTCCGACGTGGCGCTGAGCCAGAAATTCACGTGGGGCGGCACCCTCTCGGTCGGCGCCAACCTGACCCGCACCTGGGGGGACTCCAGCAACCTCTCCACGGCTTCCCGCTACGACCTCGGCACGAACGTCGCCTACACGCAGCCGCTTCTCGCCGGTGGCTGGCGCGCGGTGAACCTCACCGCGCTCATCTCCGCTCGGCAGACGGCCTATCGTAATCGCCTCTCCCTCCGCGCGGCTTCGCTCGATCTCATCCGCGACACCGAAGTCGCCTATTGGTCGCTGGCCGGCGCCCGCACGTTGGTCTCCTTGCGCGAGACGAGTCTCCGCTCGGCGGAATCGCTCCTCGCCCAGATCCGCGCGAAACGCTCCTTGGGCGACGCGACGGTGCTCGAAGAGCTGCAGGCGGAAGCCGACGTCTCCAGCCAGCGCGTCTCCGTCCTCAACGCCCGCCAGTCCCTTGACAGCGCGGAGATGAGCCTGCGGCGTCTCCTCGGCCAAGGCGATGCCGCCGCGGTCGAGCAGGCCCTGCTCGTCGACGACATGCCGACGGCCGCCGTCCCTGCGCCGCAGGCTTTCTCCGCCTGGATCCGCACGGTCGCCGATTTCGACTTCGGTACCGCCATCCAGCTTTCCAATATCGCGCAGGCCGAAGCCGGCGTCGCCCAGGCGGAGCAGAACGACCACCCGAGCCTCAACCTTTCCGTGGGGAGTTCCCGCTTCGGCAATCCTGGCACCGGCGTCTCGGGCGGTTACGACGCCTATCGTCAGCAGGCCGGCTGGAACAACTACGCCGAACTCCGGCTCAGCTTCCCGTTGGGCTTCCGCGAGTCCGAGGCGAACCTGCGCTCCGCTTATCGCGCCCGCCGTCAGGCCGAACTCCGCCTCGCCGACGCTCGCCAGAGCCTCGTCTTCGGGGCCCGCGCTTCCTGGCGCGATCTCGAAGCCGCCCGCGCCCGCGTCGACGCCGCCACCTCCTCCCTCGAACTTCAGCGCAAATCCTACGAAGGCGAACGCGCCCGCTATGACGCCGGCCAGTCCGACGTCCTGCGCGTGCTCCAGGCGCAGGCCGCCCTCGATTCCGCCCAGCTCAACTGGGTGCAGTCCCACCTCGACGCCCGTGCGGCCGATGCGAAGGTCGCCCGTCTCGACGGCTCGATTCTCCCCCGCCACGGCTTCACGATGGACGCCGTCGAGCAGAAGATCGGCGCCGGCCTCGGCTCCGAAGACCCGCTTCCCCCTCTGACCGTCACTCCATGAGATTTCTCAAGCCCCTCGTCATCCTCGCCATCATCGGCGGACTCATCTTCGCCTTCTGGCCTAAGAAGAAGGGCGGCGGTCTCCAGCCGCTGGCTCCGGCCTTCGAAGCCAAGGCCGAGAAGCGAGATATTCGCGAGACCATCGAATCCGCGGGCTTCGTCCGGGCCGTGACCTTCAGCAGCATCCGCGCGGAAGTCAGCGGCAAGCTCCAGAAGCTCTATGTCCAGACCGGCGACATGGTGAAGAAGGACCAGATCCTCGTCGAACTCGACCCCATCCTCGCGAAAGCCGATGAAGACGAGGCCGGCCGCACCCTGCAGCTGCAGAAGTTCACGCTCGAAAAAGTCGCGCGCGACCTGCGTCGTTCCGAGGCGCTGCGTGCCAAGGGCTTCGTGTCCGAGCGCGAGATGCTCGACGCCAAGACGGCCTACGAGGTCGCCAAACTCCAGAGCGAGATCGCCCAGTCCCGCCTCGACAAGGCCTCCGAGAACGTCCGCAAGACGGTCATCCGCGCCCCGCATGACGGCCAGGTCTCCGACTGCACGATCCTTGAGGGTCAGATCGTCATCGGCGCCCAGTCGATCAACAGCGGCACGCTCATCATGACGGTGTCCGACACGTCGATCCTGCGCGTCGACGTCAACCTCAACGAGTTCGCCGCCACGCGCGTCGAGATGGGCAAGGACGCGATGGTGACCTTCGATTCGATCCCCAGCCTGCGCAAGCCCGGCAAGATCACCTTCATGACCCCGTTCGGCACCGCCGACCTCAAGGTCCCCGACCTGCGCGTCTTTCCGACCCAGGTCTCTTTCCCGGCCGGTGACGGCGTGCGCCCCGGTATCAGCGCCAACGTCACCGTGACCGTCGACAGCGTCAAGGGCTGCGTCGCCGTACCGGTCTCGGCCGTGTTCATCGATGGCGCCGATCGCCTCGTCTACGTGCGCACCGCCGACGGCGAGTGGGATGCGCATAAGGTGAAACTGGGCCTCAGCGATGCCGGTTGGTCCCAGATCAAGGAAGGCGTCGCACCGGGCGATATCGTCAGCCTCGTCCGTCCCGCTACCGTCCGCTGAGATGCCCGCGCTCATCGCCATCCGCGGCCTGCGCAAGGCTTACGTCATGGGCGACGAGACCGTCCATGCCCTCGCGGGCGTCGACCTCGATTTCCAGAAGGGCGAGTTCGTCGCGATCCTCGGTCCGTCCGGTTCCGGCAAGTCGACCTTGATGCACATCCTGGGGTTCATGGACACGCCCAGCGAAGGCAGCATCGTCTTCGACGGCCAGGAGGTCGCCAAGCTGGCCCCTGACCTGCGCGCCTGGTATCGCTCCAACCGC
>RFRI01000288.1 GCA_009924535.1 Verrucomicrobiota bacterium | reverse complement strand
GCAATCTTGGTGAAGATACCGCCGCAGATGCGGAGGGCGGAGGCTCCGAGGGATTCACCGATGGCGAAGCCGATGAAGCAGGGTCCCGCGAGGTCCTTGGGCAGGAACAGGAGGATTCCGATCATGAAGAAGAGTTCGATCGCGACCAGCAGCAGGCCGACGCTCATGCCGGACTTGAGTGGAATGAGCAGTGTGGCGAGCGGATTGCCGCCTAGGGCCGAGAAGGCAGCACGCGAATTGGCGACGGTGTTGATACGGATACCGAACCAGGCGACGCCATAGCTACCGAGGATGCCGAGCACCGAAGCCGCGAGGATCACCGCGACGGAACCGGCGTCCTTATGCTCGAGGCCGGCGAAGTAGTAGGTCATACAGCCAGCGATGAGCACCCAGAGTCCGGCGAGGAATTTGCCCTGTTGCCACAGGTAGGTCTTACAGGTCTCCCAGATGATATCGGAGACCGCCGCCATGGAGCGGTGGACCGGAAGCGCCCGCGTCTGGAGGTACTGCCACCAGCCGTAAGCGGTCGCGAGGGCGCAGACGACCAGACCGAGCCACAGGATCTGGTGGCCGGTAAGCGCGCCTTGGAGGAACGTCGTCTTCGCGAGGTCGGGGATTCGGATGTCCGCTTCGCCGGCTTGGGCGAGGGAGGGGAGGGACAGCAGTAGCGCCGCCGTGAGTTTCTTCACGCAGTTCATGGTAGGGGTAGGGGTATGACCGCGGGGTGCGGCTGAGGTTCCTTTGTTGGCGATTACCCCGCAGTCTGCGAGGGGAATCTCCTTACGGACTCCGTCATTTATAATCGTATAGAAGCCCGTTAGTCCAAGAGGTGGGCCCGGAGGAAAAGGATGGTGGCCGCGAACTGATAGTCGGCGTTGGTCTTCTTCACGAAGCCGTGGCCCTCATCCTTGGCCATCACGTACCAGACCGTGCCGCCCTTGGCTTTCACGGCGTCGCGCATCTGCTCGGCCTCGGTGAAGGGGACACGCGGGTCGTTCTTGCCTTGGATGATGAGCAGCGGTGAGCGAATCTGGTCGGCGTGGTTGGCCGGCGAGATGCGATCCAGGAACGCCTTCACGTCCGGCTTACGCTCGTCGCCGTATTCTAGTCGGCGCGCGTTGCGCCGATAATCCGAGGTGTCCCTCAGGAAGGTCGCGAAGTTGGCGATGCCGACGTTGTCGACGCCGCAGCGGAAACGTTCGGCGTAGTTCACGAGGCAGGCCAGGCTCATGAAGCCGCCGTAGCTGCCGCCGTAGGCCGCCACGCGCCGCGCGTCGAGGCGGTCGGACTTCTCCACCCAGTCGAGGATGGCGCCGACGTCCTTGATCGCGTCGCCGCGCTTCACGCCGTCGTCGAGGGCGAGGTACTTCCGGCCGTACCCGGTGGAGCCGCGGATGTTCGGGTAGACGAGGGCGACGCCGAGTTCGTTGAGGTAGAAATGGAAGCTGCCGCGATAGCCAGGGCGCGACTGGCCTTCGGGGCCGCCATGGAAGATCATCAGCACCGGCCTCTTGCCCGGGAATTTCTTCGGGTCGGGCTGGTAGACGAGCGCGGGGATGCTCACGCCGTCGAAGCTGGTGACGCGGGTGATCGTCGGATCGGGGCTGGGGATATCCTTCTTCGGCTTGGTCGTGCGATTGGTCCAGCGCGTGACGGCGCCGGTATCGAGGTCGGCCGACCATGCGTCGCTCGCGGAATCTTCGCTGTTGAGGGAGAAGCCGACCTCGTGGCTGTTCGGCCGGAAGAGGAGGTTGCCCAGGATGCCGGCCTTGAGCTTGGGCGAAGGCAGCAGTCTGCCCGTGACCAGGTCCCAGCAACGGAGTTCGGAGAAGCCTTCGACGTTGAAGGACACGACCAGCCGGGCGCCGTCTTCCGAGACGACGAGTTCCTCGCCGTCCCAGGCCGGGCCGCCCGGAAGCTTGCTGAGCGTCGCGGCGGCGACGTCGATGCGCGTCGGGCTCAGGAAGTCGGACTCGAAGTTCGCCAGCGCATAGACGGCCTTGCCGCCCTCGGCGAAGGCGGCCTGCGTGAAATAGCACCGGACGGACTTCGGCGTGATCTGCGTCTTCTTGGCGCTGGCGACGTCCATCGTCCACAGGCGCGCTTCTTCCTGGCCCATCGATTGGCGAAGGAGGATTAAAGTACCGTCGGGTGACCATTCGACCGGTCCCCAGCCCGGCGACGTTCCGGTATGCACGACGCGCTCGGCGAAGGGCGCTTGCGTCTCCTTGATCACGATATCGCTATCCTTGCCGTTACGGCGGTTGGTCGCGAACGCGATTCGCCGCCCGTCGCGGGACCAGCAGGCCTCGATGTTGCGCGACTTGCCGTCGGTGAGACGGACCGGTTGCGACTTCGGGTCGGTGGTGTCCTTGAGGTAGAGCTGGAAGTTCTCGTCGCCGCCGACGTCGGCCGCATAGAGCAGCAGCGAGCCGCCGGGCTGCATCTGGCCGCCTTTCACCGGCTCGACGCCGCCGGTCAGGGCGATGCGCTTCGCCAGCGGCGCGGCCATCGCGTGGAGGTGCGTCGCATCGCCGATGCGGGAGGTCACGATCGCCTCGCGGCGCGTCGAGTGCCAGCCGCGGAAGCTCGCGCCGCCGAGGTTGAGGTAAGGCGACAGCTCGGCGGTCAGCGTCGGCG
>RFRI01000287.1 GCA_009924535.1 Verrucomicrobiota bacterium | reverse complement strand
TCGCACCGTGATTGCCGGACCGGTCGAAGCCACCGCCGCGGGCAACATCCTCGTCCAAGCCATCGCGATGAAGGAGCTCAAGAACCTCGACGAACTGCGAAAGGTCGTCCGAAACTCCTTTGAAGTAGTGACTTACACGCCTAACCCCACGTCCGCCTGGGCCGCCGCCCAGATCAAGTTTAATGGTTTAAAGAAATCATAAAACCCCTTACTCACCACTCCCCTCTTCCACGTAACAAACATGTCCAACTACAAGTACGTCTCTCACCTCTGGAACGATGCCGAAGCCGCGAAGCTCGATCCGGTCGGCCGTCTGGTCTATCGCTCCAACAAGCTCGGAGCCGATCAGCGCATCACGAACACCGGCGGCGGCAACACCTCCTCCAAGATCGTCGAGAAGGATCCCCTGACCGGCACCGACACCCAGGTCCTCTGGGTCAAGGGTTCCGGCGGCGACCTCCGCACCAGCAACCGTGACAACTTCTCCTCTCTCTATCAGGACAAGCTCATCGGCCTCCAGAAGTCCTATGCCGCCCGGACCGACAAGGGTCTCAAGTCCCAGGCCGAAGATGACATGGTCGGCATGTACAACCACGCGACCTTCAACCTGAATCCGCGCGCCTCGTCGATCGACACCCCGCTGCACAGCTTCCTCCCGGGCAAGCACGTCGACCACATGCACCCGAACGCGATCATCTCGATCGCCGCCTCGAAGAACTGCGAAGCCCTCACCAAGGAGATCTTCGCCGGCAAGATGGCCTACGTGAAGTGGATGCGCCCGGGCTTCGAGCTCGGCCTCGCGATGCAGGACATCTCCCGCCAGCAGCCCGCCATCAAGGCCATCATGATGGGCCAGCACGGCTTCATCTCCTGGGCCGACGACGACAAGGCCTGCTATGAGCTGACCCTCGCCATGATCGAGCAGGCCGCGGCTTACATCGACGCTAAGTATCAGGCCAAGGGCGGCGACGCCAAGGCTTTCGGCGGCGCCCACTATCAGACCCTCGACACCGAGAAGCGTCACGCGACCTTCGCGGCCATCCTGCCTTGGCTCCGCGGCCAGGTCTCCAAGGAGAAGCGCTTCATCGGCACGATCCAGGACGACGAGAAGATCCTCCGCTTCGTCAACTCGAAGGACGCCCCGCGTCTCGCCGAACTCGGCACCTCCTGCCCGGACCATTTCCTGCGCACCAAGATCAAGCCGCTCTACGTGAACTGGAACCCCCAGTCCGAAGACGCCGCCGCGCTGAAGACCAAGCTGGCCGCCGCCCTTGAGCAGTACCGCAAGGACTACGCTTCCTATTATAACGCCTGCAAGCGACCGAACTCCCCGGCGATGCGCGACCCGAACCCGACCGTCGTGCTCATCCCCGGCCTCGGCATGATCGCCTGGGGTAAGGACAAGTCCGAATCCCGCGTCACGGCCGAGTTCTACAACTGCGCCGTCGAAGTCATGCGCGGCGCCGAAGCCATCGACCAGTACATCGCCCTGCCCCAGCAGGAAGCCTTCGACATCGAGTACTGGCTGCTCGAGGAAGCCAAGCTGAAGCGCATGCCGGCCGAGAAGGAACTCGCCCGCCAGGTCATCATCGTCGTCGGCGCCGGCTCCGGCATCGGCAAGGAGACCGCCCATCGCCTCGTCAAGGAAGGCGCCCACATCGTCTGCGTCGACAAGAACGTCGAGGCCGCCCAGGCCACCGCCAAGGAGATCACCGACAAGCTCGGCACGGGCATCGGCGTCGCCGGCACCGGCCTCTCGAACTGCGGCCCTGCCATCGGCCTCGCCGGCGACATCATGGACCGGGCTTCGATCCGCAAGATGCTCGACCAGGTAGCGCTCGCTTACGGTGGTTTCGACTCCATCTGCGTCACGGCGGGCATCTTCGTCTCCCCTGACACCACCGGCCACATCCCGGACGACAAGTGGGCCCTCACCTTCGCCCTCAACGTCACCGGCAGCTACCTCGTCGCCGACGAAGCCTTCAAGACCTGGAAGGAACAGGGTCTCCGCGGCAACCTCGTCCTGACCACCAGCGCCAACGCGGCCGTGGCCAAGAAGGGTTCCGTCGCCTACGACACCTCGAAGGCCGCCGCCAACCACCTCGTCCGCGAGATGGCCATGGAGCTTTCGCCCCTGATCCGCGTCAACGGCGTGGCCCCGGCCACCGTCGTGCAGGGCTCCGCGATGTTCCCCCGCGACCGAGTGATCGCGTCGCTTGCGAAGTACAACATTCCCTACACCGATGATGAGGCGACCGATTCGCTGACCACGAAGCTCTCCCGCTTCTACGCCGATCGGACTCTGACCAAGAATCCCATCACCCCCGCCGACCAGGCCGAAGCCTACTTCCTACTCGTGACAAATCGCCTCAGCAAGACGACCGGACAGGTCATCACCGTCGACGGCGGCTTACACGAAGCGTTTTTACGCTAAAATCGTGCGCGTCTCCCTCTTCGTTCCCTGTTTTGTCGATCAACTGACCCCCAAGGTCGGTCTGGCTACCGCCAAAGTGCTGAAAAAACTCGGACACGATGTGGAATTCCGTGCGTCGCAGACCTGTTGTGGTCAGCCATCCTTTAACTCCGGACAATGGGATGTCGCCCGTGAAGCCGCGATTCGCGCATTGACGGTTTTTCGCAGCGCAGAAG
>RFRI01000286.1 GCA_009924535.1 Verrucomicrobiota bacterium | reverse complement strand
GGCGGCCTCTACCCTGACTTCGTCAAGATCGCCAACGGCTTCGGCATCAAGGCCCGCCAGGTCATGAAGCGCGAAGACCTCCGCGCCGCCATGCGCGAGTGCCCTTCATCCCGCAGAAGAAGTCGGCGATGGAGATCCTGACGAAGTAATCGCTCCGCGATTACTTCGAGGGCTAGGGCTTGGGCCAGGTAATGAACAGGGGCGCGTAAGCGCCCTTTGTTTTTGGTAGGGCTGACCACCCTTGGTCAGCCGCGGTTGAGCGAGGGCGCTCAACCCTACCTCGAGACAAGATTCATTCTCAGGTGGCAGGTGGCGGGGTTATATTGGGTAGGGATGCGATGACATCGCATCCGCGCATTCACACCTTGGTGACGGGTGACGGCCACCGGGGCATCAGCCTTTCGGGAGTGGCATCGGGAGCCAGCGGCTGAGATCCGAATGAATCGCCCCTGCGGTCTCGAACGGACGCGACGCAGTCGCGCCCCTACCTAAAACCGCACGGATGCGATGTCATCGCATCCCTACCTGACTCCGTCGCAAGGCTCAGTGCCCCGCCAGCCAGCGCTCGGCTTCGATCGCGGCGCGGCAACCCATGCCGGCGGCGGTGATGGCCTGACGATAGACGTGGTCCGAGCAATCCCCGGCGACGAAGACCCCGGGGATCTTGGTGCTGACGGTGTTGGCGCCGGCGATGAAATAACCGCCTTCGTCGACCTCGAGGGACGGCGTGAAGGCCTGGGAATTGGGGACGTGGCCGATGGCGACGAAGACGCACTTCACGCCGAGGTCGCGGGCGGCGCCGGACTTCTCGATCACGCGGAGCGTGTGGACCTTCTCGTCGCCGAGGATCTCGGTCGGGGTCACGTTGAGGACCATCTCGATCTTCTCGTGGGTCTTCACGCGCTGGACCATGATGTCGGAGGCGCGGAAGGTGTCGCGACGGTGCACGAGGTAGACCTTGGAGGCGAAGCGGGTGAGGAAGAGGGCTTCTTCGCAGGCGGAATCGCCGCCGCCGACGACGGCGACCGGGACGTTGCGGTAGAACGCGCCGTCGCAGGTCGCGCAGGTGGTCACGCCGTTGCCGCCGTAATATTTCTTTTCGCCGGGGATGCCGAGCAGGCGGGGCGAGGCGCCCGTGGCGATGATCACGGCCTTGGCCTCATAGGTGGCTTCGCCGCCCTTGAGCTTCTTGACCGGGCCGGAGAAGTCGACGGAGTCGATGCGGTCCCAGGCGAACTTCGCGCCGAAGCGTTCGGCCTGGCCCTTCATGTTCGTGATGAGCTCGTTGCCGTCGACGCCGTGGACGAAGCCCGGGAAGTTCTCGACCTCGGAGGTCGTGGTCAGCTGGCCGCCGGGTTGGCCGCCTTCGAGCACCAGGGGAGTGAGGCCGGCGCGGGCGGCGTAGATGGCGGCGGTCAGGCCGGCGCAGCCGGTGCCGAGGATAAGGACGTTTTCAGCCATGGGTGCTTCCCATCTTGAGGGCGGGAGCACAGCCGCAAGGCGGAAAACCCGATGTGAACAACCCGAGTCAAGGCTTGCCCCGGGGGGTGGGGTCGGGGTTTGCTACCATTCGCTCCCGGACCCATGTTTCTCAGCATCCTCAAGCTCTTCGCGGGCAGCCACCACCGGAGGTTCCTCCGCAAGTGCGCGCCCCTGGTCAAGCGGATCAACGCCCTCGAAACCGAGTACCAGAAACTGTCGGACGAGCAGCTCCGCGCCAAGACCGACGAGTTCAAGCTCCGCCATGCCAAGGGCGAATCCCTCGACGCCCTCCTCCCCGAGGCCTTCGCGGTCGTCAAGAACGCCGCCCGCCGCCTCTGCGGCTCCAAGGCCATCGTGTGCGACCATGAGCAGACCTGGGAGATGGTGCATTTCGACGTCCAGCTCATCGGCGGCATCGCCCTCCACCAGAACAAGATCGCCGAGATGGCGACCGGCGAAGGCAAGACCCTCGTCGCCACCCTGCCCCTCTACCTCAACGCCCTGACCGGCAAGAACTGCCAGCTGGTCACCGTCAACGACTACCTCGCCCGCCGCGACTCGGAGTGGATGGGCCACCTCTTCCGTTGGCTCGGCCTGACCGTCGGCTGCATCCAGAACCAGATGCCCGGCGACGAACGCAAGGCCGCCTACGCCTGCGACATCACCTACGGCACCGCCTCGGAGTTCGGCTTCGACTACCTGCGCGACAACGGCATGGCCCTCTCGCCCGACGAGCAGGTCCAGCGCGACCACTACTTCTGCATCGTCGACGAAATCGACTCCATCCTCGTCGACGAGGCCCGCACTCCGCTGATCATCTCCGGCCCCGTCGCCGAAGAACGCGAACCGGCCTTCCCGCGCCTCCGCCAGCCGGTCTCCGGCCTGGTCGAACTGCAGATCCGCCTGGTCACCCGCCTGATGAACGAGGCCCGCGAGGAGCTCGAGAAGCTCCCCGAGAACAAGGAGCCCTCGGACGACTCCCTCGACAAGCTCTGGCTCGCCGCCCACGGCATGCCGCGCAACCGCGTCTTCCTCCGCCTGATGGAGAACGGCCGCTGGCGCAAGCTGCTCGAGAAGCACGAAGGCGTGCTCGCCTCCGAGATCGAGAAGGACCGCCGCTTCCACCTCAAGGAACGCCTCTACTTCTCCATCAGCGAACGCAACCACGA
>RFRI01000285.1 GCA_009924535.1 Verrucomicrobiota bacterium | reverse complement strand
CCCATGCCTGCCTTCTTCCGACCGCTCGTCTTGCTCTGTGGCCTTAGTTTGGCTGCCGCTGAAAGCGTGCCAGCGACCATCGTCATCGACACCGCTAAGCCCGGCCTCGCGATCCCCGGTGACTTCCTCGGCATCAGCTACGAGAAGAACGCGCTCGTCGAGCCGCACTTCAAGCCCGGCAATACCGCCCTGATCAATCTGCACCGCAACCTCGGAGCGGGCACGCTGCGGCTCGGCGGCAACAAGGTGGAGCTCACCCGCTGGCAAGCGGATGCTTCGGCGTCCTTAGACAAGTCGACTGGCCTCGCGGTGATCGGTCGCACCACGCTCGACGACCTCTATGGCTTCCTCAAGGCCACGGATTGGAAATGCCTGCATGGCATCAACCTCGCTGGCA
Source organism: Verrucomicrobiota bacterium (assembly GCA_009924535.1). Lineage (GTDB taxonomy): Bacteria > Verrucomicrobiota > Verrucomicrobiia > Opitutales > UBA953 > UBA953. Next base: position 2,260 of record RFRI01000285.1, on the reverse strand, counting down.
ACCAGCCGGAGTCGGCGGCCGACGAAGCCGCTTATGCGCTCAAGATCGGCGCAGCATCCGTGCTGGCCTTCGAAGTCGGCAACGAACCCAACCTCTATACCAATCACGACCTGCGGAAGAAAGGCTACGACTGCCCGACGTATCTCCCCGAGGCCATCGCGGCCATCAAGGTCATCCGCGCGCGTAATCCGGGCATCCTCCTCGCCGGACCAGCCACCGCGCGCCGGACCGACCATTGGTTCGAAGACGCCGTCGGCGGACTCAAGGGCCAACTGACGATCGGCACCTCCCATCTTTACGCCCTGTCCGGGGGCTCGACCAATCCCACGTCGGCCAATTTCCCGAGCATCGCCAACCTCCTGCTCCCAGGCACCATGGCCAAAGACGTCACGATGGTGGACGAACACCTCGCCGCGGCGAAAGCGGCCGGCATGCGTTATCGCCTCGCCGAGTGCAACTCAGTGTCCAACGGCGGCCGCGCCGGCGTCAGCGACACCTTCGTGTCTGCGCTCTGGGCGACCGACTTCCTGTTCTCCGTCGCCGAACACGGCGCCGACGGCATCAACTTCCACTGCAACCTCAAGCCCGGCAGCTACTCGCCCGTCTCGTGGTCGAAGGCCGAAGGCAGCTACGTCGTCCATCCACTCTATTACGCCATGCTCGCCTTCAAGGAGGCCGGACAGGGGCGTATCCTGCCGACCTCCGTGCAGTCGGCGGCGAACGTCACCGCCCATGCGACGCTCGGAACCGACGGCAAGGTGCGCGTCCTGCTGACGAACAAAGACCTGACCCAAGAAGTCGTCGCGCATCTCGCGACCGGTCGCACCAAGGGCAACGTTATGCGCCTGCTGGCACCTGCGGCCGACGCCAAGACGGGTATCGCCTTCGCCGGCAGCGAGACCGGCACCGACGGCAAGTGGACCGCCAAGACGAGCGAGCCCATCAGCAATTCCGGGACGGACAACACGGTCACCTTGCCCGCTGGAACTGCGGCGGTGGTGACGTTGGAGTAAGGGGGCGCGGCGGAGCCGCGAGGGGGCACGTGGGCACGGTGACATGGGGACACGGGGAGAGACATCGCTCAAGGGGAGACCGTAAACCGGGGAGGCAGAACTCAGAGGGGGCAGCATAGGGGAACCGGATGATTGGCTGGCGTGCATGACCGCAGCATCAATCCCGGTCTCCGGTTTCCCTTTGAGTCATCGGCGCCCTCGATACTCCATACTCGATACTCCATACTCAAGGGGTTTGGCTCCATTTTCCGCCATTTGAACAAGTGGCGTTGACGGGTGTCCAAGGGGCATAGACAAACACTGACCCATGAGAAACCCCCTCTCTGCGCTGCTGGCTTTCCTGCTGGTCGCCCTCGCCCCCCTCTCTGCCCAGGACGGCTTCAAGCCGATCTTCGACGGCAAGTCCCTCGCCGGCTGGGACGGCAACCCTGACCTCTGGTCCGTCGAGGACGGCTGCCTCACCGGCAAGACCAAGGGCCCGGACCATCTCGCTTACAATCAATTCCTCGTCTGGCGCGGCGGCGTCCTGAAGAACTTCGAACTGCGCGCCAAGATCAAGTGCTCCGCCAGCAATTCCGGCATCCAATATCGCAGCAAGGAAGTCCCCGAAGTCGGCAAGTGGGTCATCGCCGGCTACCAGTGCGACATCCATCCCTCCGTCGGCTACAACGGCCAGATCTACGAAGAACGCGCCCGCGGGATCCTCGTGCTGAACGGCCAGAGCGTCATCGTCGACGACAAGGGCGACAAGTGGCTGGCCGCCGAGCATGAGCCCGTGAAGGTCAACTATTCCGAGTGGCACGAATACGCCGTCATCGCCAACGGCAACCACCTCATCCAGAAGGTCGACGGCAAGGTCACCATCGACCTCGTCGATCACGACGAGAAGAACCGCGCGCTCGAAGGTCTGCTCGCCTTCCAGGTCCACCGCGGTCCGGCCATGGTCGTCCAGATCAAGGACGTCGTGCTCAAGGAACTGCCCGAGACCCCGCTGCTCTCCCTCGAGAAGAACCCGATTCCCAGCGACGCGCAGAAGATCGAAAAGCCGGCCCCCAAGAAGAAAGCTCCGGCCAAGAAGGCCGAGCCTATCGTGAAGCCCGCCACCAAGGCCTTCCTCCAGCTCGCCGCGGACGCCCCGAAGGCGAAGGCTGCACCGACCCCCAAGGCCGCATTTTGGCGAGCGACCAGTACGGCGCCCTCTATCGTTTCAACGCTCCTGCTCCCGGTGAACCGCTCAAGGTTGCCGA
>RFRI01000284.1 GCA_009924535.1 Verrucomicrobiota bacterium | reverse complement strand
TCGACGCGGCCGGCGATGATCTCGGCGATCGCGGGCGGGCCACCGCGGAACGGCACATGCAGCATCTCGATTCCCGCCTTCTGTTTCAGCAGTTCCATGGCGAGATGCAGGGCGCCCTCGGTGGCGGCGTGCAGGTGCGCGCCTACGATCCGACGGCGATCATGAATCCGCGACTCGTCGACCTGACCCTCGAGGTCGCGGCGGCGAAGGGCATCCCTTGTCAGCTCGCGGTCCGTCGCACGGGCGGCACCGACGCGCGTTCGTTCCAAGCCTACGAACTGGGCGTCCCGGTCATCGTGCTCGGCGTCCCCGCGCGCTATATCCATACGCACAACGCGGTCATCGACGTCGCCGATCTGCAGGCCTGCGTCGACCTTTCCGTCGCGCTCGTCCGCCGTCTCGACGCGAAGACGGTGAAGGGTCTTACGCAGTATCTGTGAACCGGCGTCGCCGCCCCCGCCCGGCCGGGGGTGCCGGGCGCGTCTTCCGGCCTGAATCCGCACAATCCGCTTGAGAGGGGCGGGGGCTCCGCTGACAGTAGGCCCATGTGCGCGGACAAGAAACCCGCCTCGGCCTCCGGCAAGGAAGGCTTCGAGGCCGAACTCAAGCAGCTCGAGCAGCTCGTCGAGTCCCTCGAGTCCGGCGACGTCTCGCTCGACGAACTCGTCGCGAAGTATGAGGAAGGCATGCGCCTCCTGAAGTCCTGCCAGAAGTCCCTCGAGGCCGCCGAACTCCGCATCGAGCAGCTGGGCAAGCGCGGCGAAGACTCGCAGGGCTGATGTCGCTCCTCGCGTCCATCCGCGGCCCGCAAGACGTCAAGGCCCTCGCACCCGAACAGCTCCCGCTGCTCGCGCAGGAGATCCGCGAACGTCTCGTCGCCGTCACCGCCAAGAACGGCGGCCACATCGGCCCCAATCTCGGCGTGGTCGAGCTTTCGATCGCGCTGCACCGCGTCTTCGGCACGCCGCAGGACAAGTTCGTCTTCGACGTGGCGCACCAGGGTTACGTCCACAAGCTGCTCACCGGCCGCAACGGTCCCGACTTCGACGGCATCCGCACGACGGGCGGCCTCAGCGGCTTCCTCAACCGCGAGGAAAGCCTGCACGACGTCTTCGGCGCCGGCCATGCCGGCACGGCGCTTTCCGCCGCCGTCGGCCTGGCCAACGCCCGTGACCGCCTCGCCGAGGATTCGCACGTCGTCGCCCTGATCGGCGACGCGGCCCTCACCTGCGGCGTCACGATGGAGGCCCTCAACAACGCCGCGAAGTCGACCAAGCGCCTGGTCATCGTCCTCAACGATAATGAGTGGTCCATCGACCGCAACGTCGGCGCGGTCGCCGACATCCTCAGCCGCCTCATCGTCACGCGCCCTTACAATGATTCGCAGAAGGGGCTCAAGCGCCTCCTGGGCAAGACGCGCGTCGGCACGAAGGTCCTGGACTTCGGTCGCAGCTTCAAGCGTCACGTCAAGAACTGGTATACGCACAGCTCCTCGCTCTTCGAGCAGTACGGCGTGCGCTACGTCGGCCCGATCGACGGTCATGATCTCGGCACCCTCGAGCGCTACCTGAACTTCTGCAAGGATTCGACCGGCCCGATCCTCCTCCACGTCCGCACCGAGAAAGGCCGTGGCCTCGGCGCCGCGCTCAAGAACCCGGAGAAATTCCACGGTACGGGCGCCTTCGATCCGGAGACGGGCGATTCGCTCGCTTCCGGCGCCGCCGGCGCGCCCAAGGCCTGGCAGGATGTGTTCGGTACGCTGCTGGTCCGCGAAGCCAAGGCCGACTCCCGCGTCGTCGGCATCACCGCCGCGATGCCTTCCGGCACGGGACTGAACCAGCTCAAGAAGGAGCTCCCCGCGCAGTATCACGACGTCGGCATCGCCGAGGAGCATGCCGCGCTCTTCGCCGCCGGTATCGCCGCCCGTGACCTCCGCCCGGTCTGCGCGATCTACTCCACCTTCATGCAGCGCGCCTACGACATGGTCATCCATGACGTCTGCCTGCAGCGCCTGCCGGTCACCTTCTGCATGGACCGCGCCGGCGTCTCGCCGAGCGACGGCCCGACGCACCACGGCCTCTTCGACATCGCCTACCTGCGTTGCGTCCCGAACGTCACGCTGATGCAGCCGAAGGATGAGGACGAGTTCTCGGACATGTTGCACACCGCGTTGCAGTCCGGCGCCCCGATGTTCATCCGCTATCCCCGTGGCGCCGCCGCCGGTAAGACGATCAAGGCGCAACCCGCGTTGATCCCGCTCGGGAAGGCCGAGGTCCTCCGCGCCGGCGTCGACGTCCAGCTCTGGGCGCTCGGCTCGATGGTGCCCGAAGCCCAGGCGCTCGCCGAAAAACTTGCCGCCGAGACCGGTCTCTCCGTCGGCGTGGTTAACGCGCGTTTCGCTAAGCCCATCGACGCCACCTTGCTGGTCGAACAGTCCAAGTCGGCCAAACTTATCGTCACGTTTGAAGACGGCGCCGTCACTGGCGGCTTCGGTACGGGCGCGCTTGAGGTGCTCGCTGAACATGGTGTGCGCACGCCGATCGTCCGCCTCGGCTGGCCTGATCGTTTCGTCGGCCATGCGACCGACGTCAAGACGCTCCGTGCCGCCAACGGCCTTTCGCCCGACCAGATGCTGGCGACGGCGAAGGCGGGGTTGAAGTGA
>RFRI01000283.1 GCA_009924535.1 Verrucomicrobiota bacterium | reverse complement strand
CGAGCACGCTTTCGATCAAGGTGATGAAGCTCGGCGGCGGCCTCCGCCTCACGGTGGTCTCGAAGGGCTCACGTCAGGAACTCCATGTCTACGGGCTCACGGCTGAACAGGTCGGCAAGATCCTCTCCGGCCCGGATTTCTCCGGCTACAAACTGAACTTCGCCGATGAGTGAGGTCCCGGTCATCATCGCCGAAGTCACGGCCGCCGACTGGGCCGCCGCCGGCCCAGGCTGGACGCACCTGCCTTACCTCGCGCGCTTCCGCGCCGAGCGCCTCCCGCTTTCCTGGGAAGGCTTCTTCACGGGCCGTCACCACGCGGTGCTCGAGAGCGGCCGTTCCGGCAGTTTCACGATCGCAGTCCCCGCCGCGGCCCGCGCGACGGTCTTTTTCGCCGACGGCCGCGTGGTCATGCACGCCGCCGATGGCGCCCACGAGGAAACCTCGGAGCAGCCGCTCGACCATCTGCGTCGCTGGTCGCGCGAGGTCCGCGCGCCGCGGCTCGCCGGCTGGCCCGCCTTCCAAGGCGGCCTGATCGCGCTGCTCGGCTATGAGCTCGCCGCGCAGTTCGAGCCGGTGAAGCCCGCGCCCGCCGACGTCCGCGCGCCGCTCGCGGCTTTGCTCGAGGCGCACGAAGCCTGCGTCTTCGACGCCGCGAAGCGCGAGCTGACCGTGGTGGTGCTCTGCCCGGTCGGTGCGCCGAACTCCGCGCTCCGCGCCGCTCGCGCCCGGGCCCTCGACCTCGCCGCGCGCTGGGACGCGACCTGCGCCCAGCCCGCGCCGGCCTTGCCTGCTTCCGCCGCGCCCGCCGTGCCGCTCGCGCAGTCCCTCGCCGAGCCGGCGTTCGTCCGCGCCGTCGGGCGATGCCAGGAATATATCGCCGCGGGCGACACGTATCAGGTCAATCTCTCCACGCGGCTCGAAGTCGCGCCGATCGATCCGCTCCGCGCCTACGAAGTCCTCCGCTCGGCCAATCCGTCTCCTTACATGGGCCTGGTGCGGGTTCCGGGCGCGACGCTCGTCTGCGGCTCGCCCGAACTGCTGGTCGAGGTCTCCTCCGGTCAGATCGCCTCGCGCCCGATCGCCGGCACGCGCCCGCGCGGCGCCGACGAATCCGCCGACCTCGCGTGGGCCCAGGAGCTTGCCGGCGACACGAAGGAGAAGGCGGAGCACCTGATGTTGGTCGATCTCCTCCGCAACGACGTCGGCCGCGTCTCGCGCCCGGGCACGGTCCACGTCCCGGAGTTCATGGCGGTCGAACGCTACTCGCACGTGATGCACCTGGTCTCGCAGGTCGAAGGCCGGCTGCAGGCTTCCGCCGGCCCGGCCGACGTCATCCGCGCGCTCTTCCCGGGCGGCACGATCACGGGCGCCCCGAAGGTCCGTACGATGCAGGTCATCGCCGAACTCGAGCCGGTGGCCCGTGGTTTCTACACGGGCTCGCTCGGTTGGATCGGCGCCTCGGGCGACCTCTGCCTCAACATCATCATCCGTTCTCTGTGGTCCGTCGACGGTCGCACGTTCGTCCAGGCCGGCGCCGGCATCGTCGCCGACTCGGTGCCCGCGCGCGAATACGCCGAGAGCCTGCGCAAGGCCCAGGCCCCCTTGCTCGCCGCCGCGCGCGCAGCGCTCCCATGAGCCGCGTCTGCCGCAACGGCGTCCTCGCCGAGGGCGACGCTTCTCCGGGCAGCTTCCCTGACGGCGCGGCCTTCTTCGAGACGATCGCCCTGCGCGCCGGTGTCACCGAGTGCCTGGAAGATCATCTCGCGCGCCTGCGCGCGGGAATGTCCCATGCGGGTTTCGTCTCCGGTCCGCTCGCCGCCGGCGACCTCGCGGCCTGGCGCGCGGCGCTCCGTCTCCTCGGCGGCCAAGCAGGCGTGCTGCGTCTCGCCGTCGGCCCGGATTTCGAAGAGCTCGGCCTGCGCGCGTTGCTGCCTTCGCCTGAGGTCTTCCGCCTGCGTTCGCTCCGGACGCCGCGCGATGCCCCGGAATGGCTGCCGCGTCCGAAATCCGCCCCGTGGGCGAACTCGCTCGCGGCCTCCGTCGAGCTGCGAACATCGGGCGAAGGCCCGGGCGTCGAGGGCGTGCAGTTCGACGCCCGTGGCTTCGTCAGCGAAGGTTCGCGCTCGAGCCTGGCTTGGGTCGAGCGCGGCGCGCTCCATGTCCCGGCCGAGTCCACCGGTCGCCTCCCGGGCACGGCGCTCGGTCAGCTCGTCCGTTGCGCCGGCTTGCCGGTGCGCGCGGTCGAGTCAGGGGTTCCCGTCCGCGCCGAAGCCATCCTTGTGCTGCGTTCGACCCTTCCGGGCGGCGCGTCTGCGGTCTCGCGCTGGGATGACGTCGACGGGCGCCCGCTCTGGTCGGGTGATCCCGCCGCGGCGCGTCCGTTGCTCGCGGCGCTCGCCGCGTGGCGGGCTCAGCGCTGCATCAGCTTCGCGTAGACCGGCAAGGCCGTCGCAAGCACGAGCAGGCCGAGGAAGACGACGCTCACGAGCGCCGAGAAGCACGTCGCCACGAGCAGCTTGGCCATCCGGACGACCGGCTCTTCGTCGTCGCGCAGGTGCGTACGGGCGGCGAAACCGGTGATGAGCAGTCCCACCACGAGCAGCAGCACGAGCGCGCCGGTGAAATGATTGAAGTAGAAGCCGGTCAGGCCGGGCAGGGTGCCGGCTTCGC
>RFRI01000282.1 GCA_009924535.1 Verrucomicrobiota bacterium | reverse complement strand
CCTTGTGGGCCTTGCGCAGCAGGCGCAGCGCGTCGCCGACGCCCTTGGTGTGGCCGTGGGCGGTGGAGATCGCGAGGGCGTCCGCGCCTTCGTCGACGAGGGCGCCGACGTGCGCGAGCAGGCGGGCGCGGTCGATCTCGCCGTCGGCCGTGCGAGGCACCGAGATGGCGACGCCGACGCGGAGGCGGAAATCCACGTCGCGGGTCGGGCGCACGTGGGCGCGCGATTCTTCGGAGATGCGCTCGATGTCGCTGAGGGTGAAAAGGCCGCGCAGCTTGTTCTTGGCGTCGACGACGAGGAGCTTGTTCTGGCCGACATGGTCGGAGAACTTGCGGTCGGCGGTGGCGATGGGGTCCTTGCCGAGATCCTTCTCGCCGACGGTGAAGACCTTGTCGCGCGGGATCATGACGGCGGCGACCTTCCGTTGGCCATGGCGTTCCTTGACGGTGCTGCCGGGCAGGAGGCCGAGGAGCGTGCCGTCGGGGGCGGTGACCGGGAACGTGCTGAAGGCCAGGCCGTCGCGCTCGATGCGGGCGAGGACCTGGGCGATGGACTCGTCGGCCGAGACGACCGCGGGGTCGCCGATCATGCCGTGGATGTGGTTCTTCACCCGGCGGACTTCGGAGACCTGGTCGGCCTCCGGCATGTTATAGTGGAGGAGGCCCAGGCCGCCGTTGAGGGCCATCGCGATGGCCATGCGGTGCTCGGTGACCGTGTCCATGTCCGACGAGACGATCGGGAGGGACAGCGCCAGGGCGTCGGAGAGGGACGAGTCCAGGCGGGTCATCCGGGGGAGGACCTCGGAATAGCGGGTCGCCAGGGAGACGTCGTCATACGTCAGGCCGAGGCCGGCGTTGGCGGGGAAGAAGTCGTCCGCGGACAGGTAAAAGCGTTCGTCTAGGGAAACGCGGCCCTTGGATTTCGAGGAGGCCATGAGTGGTCGGTTTCCCCAAAGGGTGTTAGGCACCCCCCGGAGGGGTGGCAAATTGATTTTGCGAGTTTGTCCGGATTGCCGTCTATTCGACCCATGACCGGCGGTTATTTCGACTTCAAAGGTGTCCGTCGCCGACTGCGCTCGCCGGTGACGACGGGCGCTGGCTCCGTGGATAGCGTCGATCGCATCATCCTGCGGACCCAATCGGACCAAGGAACCGGGTACGGTGAGATCGCCCCGTGGCCGGGATTCCCGACCGAGGACGTTGAGCAAGCCTTGGAGTTTCTCCGCTCAGCCCAAGGCAACCTTCCCCACCTGATCGCGGCCGTCGACGCCTCGCCGGTGCCTCTGCCTTGCCTTTCGGCCGCGCTCTCCAGCTGTCGGCTTTGGGATAAGATCGCCGGCTTCGGCGGCAGCCTGCCCTGCGCCGGACTCATGACGCTTTCCGTGATGGAGACCGACGCGAAGGTCGCCGCCGGTTTCAAGACCCTCAAGGTCAAGATCTCGCCGGAGACGTCCGAGGAGTCCATCCACGGCGTCCTCAGCCGCTTCCAAGGCCGCCTCCGTCTCGATGCCAACGGCTCGCTGGACCTCCAGACCGCGCGGCGGTGGACCGAGTTCGCCCGCGCGCAGGCGCAGGTCGAGTTCCTCGAGCAGCCGCTCCCTGTCGGGCATCCAGGCTACGCCTCGCTCGGTCCCGACAAGGTCGCGCTCGACGAATCTTTCCTCACACCTGGCGGTGTCGCCTGGAGCGGCACGGTCGTCGTGAAACCTTTGCTCGCCGGAGACTGGGACGATCTCCTCGCCTGGCGCGCCGCGCATGCCGGCGCCGTCGTCTACTCCTCTTGCTTCGAGACCGCGATCGGCCGACAAGGCGCGCTCTGGCTCGCGGCGCAGGACGCGTCGGCCGGCACGGTCGGTTTCGACACGCTCGGACGCTTCGAAAGCGACGGACGCGATCGGCACGCGCACGGCCCGGCCGCGGGCGGCCTGCCGGACTACGATTGGGCGACGTTCTGGCATGACCTGACATGAGCGCCGTCGCGGTCTTCCACGCGGACCACGCCGCGCACCTGCAGGAAGCCCTACAAGCGCATGACGCCGGCCTGCCGGTGTTCCTAGGCAATCCCCGCTGGTCCGCCCACGACCTCGCCGAAGCCGCGCGGCAGATCCCGCGCGGCACGATCGTCAAAGGAACCGCCCCGGAGCCCCGCGGTCTCGGCACCTGCGATTGGCCGAAGCACTGGCGCGGACGCGTGATGATCCCGACCGGCGGCACCGGCGGCAGAGTGAAGTTCGTCATCCATTCTTCGGAAACCCTCCGTGCCGCGACGCTCGGTCTGCGTGATGCGCTCGTCGCGCGAGGGCTTTCGCCGATCCTGCACGGGGTCACCTGCACGCCGCCTTGGCACGTGAGCGGCTTCCTGCCGGCGATCCGCGCGCGCGTCACGGGCGGCAGCCATGTCGTCATCGACGGTCGCTTCGACGCGAACGCCGCCCTGCCCTGGGACCAGGCCTTGCTGGAGCAGTGGCAGGACCGCTGGGACTGGCAGGCCTTGAGCGGCAATACCGCGCCCTGGTGGAGCGAAGCGCTTTTGGAGCGGTATGCCGAACGCTGGGACTGGGAAGCCTTGAGCGAAAACCCGGCGCTGCCCTGGAGCCCGGCGCTGGTGGCCCGCTGGGCGGGGCATTGGGACTGGGACAAGCTGAGCTGGAACCCCGCTCTGCCCTGGGCG
>RFRI01000281.1 GCA_009924535.1 Verrucomicrobiota bacterium | reverse complement strand
CTCACCGTCGTCTGCGGCGTCTCCGGGGCAGGCAAGTCCACGCTCGTCACCGACCTGCTGGCCCCGGCGATCCGCGCCGCCATCGCCAAGAAGAAGGACGGACTCACGGGCAAGGAAGCGATGACGGTCGTCGCCCATCAAGGTAAGCCGGCCTTCACCGCGCTGTCTGGCCTCAAAGGGTTCCGTCAGCTGGTCGTCGTCGACCAGGAACCGATCGGCAAGACGCCGCGCTCCACGCCGGCGACCTACATCGGGGCGTGGGACCTGATCCGCGAGCGCCTCGCTTCGCTCCCCGAAGCCGCCATCCGCGGACACGCCGCCGGCTTCTTCTCCTTCAACACTTCAGGCGGACGTTGCGAAGCCTGCTCCGGCGCCGGCCGCATCAAGCTCGAGATGAGCTTCCTGCCCGACACCTATGTGCCCTGCGAAGAATGCGCCGGCACGCGCTACGGTTCGGCCGCCAAGGCCATCCGTTGGAACGGCAAGTCCGCCGCGGACCTGCTCGCGATGACGTTCGAGGAAGCCGCGACGTTCCTCTCCTTTGACGCCAAGCTGGGCGATCTCTGCGGGCTGATGGTGAAGACAGGCCTAGGCTACCTCACGCTCGGCCAGAGCAGCCCGACGCTCTCGGGCGGCGAAGCCCAACGCCTCAAGCTCGTCAGCGAACTCGCCCAAGGCCTCCCGACGTTCCGCGAACGCTCGCGCGGCGAGATCCGGCCGAACCTCTACATCCTGGAAGAGCCGACCATCGGCCTCCACCAGTCCGACTGCCGTCGCCTCATCGAACTGCTCCATGCGCTCGTCGACCAAGGCCACACGGTCGTCGTCATCGAGCATCATCCCGACGTGATCGCCGAAGCGGACTGGGTCCTCGAGATCGGCCCCGAAGGCGGCAACGCGGGCGGCGAACTCGTCCACGCAGGCGACCCTGAGTCCCTCGCCAAGCAGAAGAAGTCTCCGACCGCCCCCTCTCTCCGGCTAACGCTTGAACGCGGGCTTGTCAAAAAGCCGGCGGTTTGAGCATGCGCTGCGGTTCCCTTTGACCCCGACCAGACCAAGGCTATTGCTTCAAGCCTAAGCCCGATGTCCACCCGTCCCATCCTCCTCGGCGTCAACATCGACCACGCCGCGACGCTCCGCCAAGCGCGCTATCGCGGCGCGCACCAATCGCCGCACGCTGAGCCCGATGTCGTGGCTTTCACGCGCGAAGCCCTCGCCGGCGGCGCCGACGGGATCACGCTGCACCTGCGCGAAGACCGCCGCCATATCCAAGACGCCGACGTCCATGCGATCGCCGCGATTACGGGCATCCGTCTCAACCTCGAGATGGCCTGTACGTCCGCGATGACCGCCTTCGCCCTCCAGCTCCGCCCCGCGGCGGTCTGCCTCGTCCCGGAATCCCGCGAAGAGGTGACGACTGAAGGCGGCCTGGATGTCGCCGGCCAGCTCGCCCGCGTCCGCGAGACCACCCAAGCGTTGAAGGCTGCCGGGATCGAGGTCTCGCTCTTCATCGGGCCCGATGCTCCGCAGGTCGAAGCCGCCGTCGCCGTCGGCGCTCCGGTCATCGAACTCCACACGGGGGCTTTCGCCAACGCCTGGAAATCCCCGGCCGCCGAAAGCGAACTCGTCCGTCTCCGTGTCGCCTGCGAGCTGGCCCATGGCCTCGGGCTGATCGTGAACGCCGGCCACGGCATCAACTACGACAATATCCGGGCGATCTTGACGCTCCCGCACCTGCACGAGCTGAACATCGGCCACTCGATCGTAGCCCGCGCGCTCTTCACGGGCATCCGTGGCGCCGTCGCCGAGATGAAGGGCCACCTGAAGGCATGAACCTCGAAGGCGGCAACGTGCTCGGCGTCGGCGTGGACCTCACGGAGGTCGACCGCATCCGCTCCGCGCACGTGAAGCACGGCGCCACCTTCCTCGACAAGGTCTTCACGCCCGCCGAACAGAAGCTCTGCCTCGCGAAGGCCGACCCTTATCCGTCCCTCGCCGCCCGCTTCGCCGCCAAGGAAGCCGCGAGCAAGGCGTTCGGCACCGGCATCGGCGCGGAACTCGCGCTGACCAGCGTCAGCGTGCTCAACGGCCCTGAAGGCGAACCGGTCGTCGAACTCGATGACAAGGCCCGCGCCCTGCTCTCCGCCCGCGGCGCCTCCCGCCTGCTGCTCTCCCTCACGCACACCGACACGCTGGCCCAGGCCTTCGTGGTGCTGGTCCGCTGAGACCATGAGCCTCTCCGCCCGACTGCCGGTCCTTTCCTGCGCCGAAGCCGCGGCCGCCGAGGCGGCGTTCCTGGCCGGCGATGCCTCCCGTTCTTGGAAACTGATGGACTTCGCCGCGCGCGGCGTCGCCGAGGAAGCGGTCGCGCTGCTCGGCCGTAAGCCGAATCGCATCCTGGTCCTCGCGGGCAAAGGCAACAACGGCGCCGACGCCTTCCTCGCCGCGCTCCATTGCGCCCGGCGCGGCACGGAGATCGTCGCGGTCTTCGCCGAAGGCGGCCCGGCTCGCGCCCAGGCCCAGCGCGCGTGGTCCGCCCGCAAGCGAGGCGTCCGCATCGGCGTGGTCGCCGCGGCGAACCTGCCCAAGCTCGACGAGGTCACGCTTGATGAGATGGCCGATACGCTGGATCGAGCCAGTTCCACCATGACCGCCCTACTGGCCAGCATCGCCGGCGTCACC
>RFRI01000029.1 GCA_009924535.1 Verrucomicrobiota bacterium | reverse complement strand
ACCCCTCCACCCCAACTCTTTCCCCTCCATTCCCATGTTCGACGACCATAGTGACGTGATCCGTGATATCGCCCTCGAGGCCGGCCTCGTGACGCCCGCCCAGGCCGAGGAGATCTGGGAGTCCCACGCGACCACCGGCAAGTCGTTCAGCGACAGCCTCGTGGACGCCGGCCTGGCCGACCGTCCGACCATCCTGCAGGCCATCGCCGACCACCTCCAGGTCCAGTTCTACTCCGTCGTTCCGGCCGATCCGGGCGAGCCCCTGACCAAGCTGCTCAAGGCGCCGCAGGCCCACAAGTACGTCGTCCTGCCCGTCGCCGACGAAGCCGGTAAACTGACGTTGCTCGCCAAGGATCCGTTCAACTCCTCCGTCATCAGCGAACTCAGCTTCATCCTGCAGAAGGACATCGAGCTCGCCGTCGCCGATCCTTCCCAGGTCGAGGCCGCCGTCACGCGCGTCTACGGCGAAGCCACTTCCGCCTCGATGGAAGACCTGCTCGGCGAATTCGGCGAGGTCGATGTCGCCGCCGTCACCGATGAGGATGTCACCAAGCAGGCCAGCCAGGCTCCGATCATCCGCTTCGTCGACCTCGTCCTGCAGGAAGGCGTCAAGGCCAAGGCTTCCGACATCCACTTCGAACCCTTCGAGCATGAGTTCCGCATCCGTCTCCGCATCGACGGTTCGCTCTACGAGATGGCGCCGCCGCCCAAGAACCTCGCTTCGGCCGTCATCGCCCGCGTCAAGGTCCTGTCCTCGCTCAATATCGCCGAACGCCGCGTGCCGCAGGACGGGCGCATCAAGACGACCATCAGCGGCCGCCAGATCGACCTGCGCGTATCGACCCTGCCGACGCAGTTCGGCGAGTCGGTGGTGCTCCGAATCCTGGACAAGACCGTCGTCAACCTGAGCCTCGAGGCCCTCTCGATGCAGGACGATATCAAGGAAGGCATCCGCGGGATGGTCGGCCGTCCGAACGGCATCTTCATCGTCACCGGACCGACCGGCTCCGGCAAGACGACCACCCTCTACTCGGCTCTCCGCGAGGTGAATACCGAGGACGTCAAGATCCTGACCGCCGAAGATCCGGTCGAATACGAGGTCGAGGGCATCATGCAGGTGCCGATCAACCACCAGGTCGGACTGACGTTCGCCGCCGCGCTCCGCTCGTTCCTCCGACAGGATCCGGACACCATCATGGTCGGTGAAATCCGAGATCTCGAGACCGCGCAGATCGCCGTGCAGGCGTCGCTGACCGGCCACGTCGTGCTTTCGACGCTCCACACCAATGACGCCCCCGGCGCCGTCACCCGACTCATCGACATGGGCCTGGAGCCGTTCCTCATCTCGGCCTCCCTCGAAGGCGTGCTCGCCCAGCGCTTGCTTCGTCGCGTGTGCAAGACCTGCCGGACCGCCTACGAACCCGACAAGGACGTCATCAACATGCTCGACGTCGACGCCCTCGAGATCGCCAACAAGAAGTTCTATTACGGCAAGGGCTGCGCGGACTGCAACCGCTCGGGCTACAAGGGACGCCAAGGCCTCTTCGAACTGATGACGATCAACGACCAGCTCCGTTCGCTCATCACCCAGAAGGCCCCGACGCTCGTCCTCAAGCAGAAGGCCATCGAATCGGGCATGCGCCCGCTGCGCGAAGACGGCCTCCGCTGCATCTTCGACGGCCATACCTCCATCGAAGAAGTCCTCAAGTACACCTAACTCTCATTCTACCCCCAAACTCCCATGCCCGAATACAAGTACACCGCCATTGATCGCAACGGGGCGCAGGCCTCCGGCAAGATCGAGGCCGCCAACGACGAACAGGCCCGCCAGAAGCTGATGGCGAAGGGCCTGATGGTCACCACCCTCGCCAACGACGGCGGCTCGGCTAAGCCGGCCGCGACGCAGGCGGCCCCGGCCAAGGCCGGCTTCTCGTTCGGCGCCAAGGTCAGCCAGAACGACGTCACCGTGATGACCCGTCAGCTGGCCACGCTCATCGTCGCCGGCCTGCCGCTGCTCCGTGCTCTCGAGCTCATCACCAAGCAGGAGCGTAACCCGGTCTTCAAGGCCATCCTCGCCAACGTGGCCGAGAGCGTCTCCCAAGGTAACAACCTCTCGGAAGCCCTCCAGGCCCACCCGAAGGTCTTCGATAAGCTCTTCGTCAACATGATCCGCGCCGGCGAGGCAGGCGGCGTGCTCGACAAGGTCCTCGACCGTCTCGCGAAGTTCCGCGAAAAGGCCGAGCGCATCCAGAAGAAGGTCAAGTCCGCGATGGTCTACCCGGGCGTCGTCATGTCCGTGGCCATCATCATCGTCTACATCCTGATGGTGAAGGTCGTCCCGTCCTTCCAGAAGCTGCTCGACGGCCAGAAGACCCAGATGCCTCCGCTCACCCAGTTCGTCGTCGGCATCTCCAAGCTGCTCACGGTCTACTGGTGGGCCACCCCGATCCTCGTCTTCGGTATCTATTTCGGCCTGAAGACCTGGCTGTCGACGGAGAAGGGCAAGGAGCTGTTCGACCGCGTCATCTTCCGCCTGCCCAAGGTCGGCGCCTTCGTGCAGATCGTCTCGGTCTCGCGCTTCGCCCGTACGTTCGGCACGCTCATGGCGTCCGGCGTGCCGATCCTGCAGTCCATCTCGATCACCCGCGACACGCTCGACAACGTCGTCATCGCGAAGTCGCTCGAGCGCGTGCATGACCGCGTCCGCGATGGTGAGCCGCTCTCCGTGCCGCTCGAGCAGTCCGGCGTCTTCCCGCAGATGGTCACCTCGATGATCCAGGTCGGCGAAGAGACCGGTCAGCTGCCGGAGATGCTCAACCGCGTCGCCGACATCTACGACGAAGAAGTCGACAACGCGGTGACCGCGCTGACTTCCATCATCGAGCCGGTGCTCATCGTGTTCCTCGCCGTGGTCGTCGGCACGATCGTGCTCGCGATGTTCCTCCCGCTCATCGCGCTCATCACCAAGATGACCGGCGGCGGCTGAGCCGATCTGCCTCGCCACGACGAAGCCCGGTCCGCAAGGAGCCGGGCTTTTTCGTGTCCAGGGAAGGGGAGCGATGTCCCAAAAAGGAGGCGGCTTGCATACCCCTATGCAAGCCGCCTGTTTTTTACTGCTTTATCTTACTTACCCCATTGTCCCGTAGGACAAATTTAATACCTGATACCGTGCAATTAACTGCGGCCGGTTCAAGCCTATTTAACATCTTTCTGGTCACTTATTTAAGTGACTGCCCTCCAAGGGCTTAAAATTGGGTGCAGGGGTAGGATTTGAACCTACGACCTTCAGGTTATGAGCCTGACGAGCTAACCGGGCTGCTCCACCCTGCAATAAGTGGGAGGCGAAGGAGAAAGCGGCCAGGGCCGAGTCGCAAGCCATTTCTTATGCGAGTTCCAGCCATGGGGCTGTGGGCAAAAAGGGTTGAAGGCGCGGAAATCGCCCGCCTCGACGGCGTCGGTCGGGCGGCCGACATCGTTGAAGCGGCCTTCCGCACGAACCGGCCGGTGCTCGCCTGACGGCGACCGCTTTGGCGCGCCGGCTGGAGCGCGGCCGCGGCCGGCCGGAGGCCGATCGTGGCGGCTCCGGCGGCGAACGCGTCAAGAGCACCCAGCACAAAGTCCAGCCCAAGAACGTGAAGTCGCTCGCGAAGACGACCACGCGCATCACTTCCAAGAGCGCCTCGGCTTCGATCGCGCTGCCCGACATGCCGAACTCCGCTTCGGCTTCCTCGATGATCTCCGGCGCGATGGCCGGCGGCGCCTCCAAGGGCTTCGGCGGCGGCGCGGGCGGCGGCATCGGCACCGGCAAGGGCATGGGCTCCGGCGGCGGCAAGAACTTCGTCGCGAAGCCGGTCATGGGCGCGAACATCTTCTCGCAGCGCCTGGCGGTCTATTTCGACGCGTCGGCCTCGATGCTTCCTTATCTCGACCGCGTCGAAGCGGAAATCCGCGACAAGTTCCCGGACGCCGACGTGTACCTCAGCAACGGCGTCTTCATCGATATCCACGACAGCGAAGTGGTCGGCGGCGACAAGTTCAAGGGCACGCCCTTCCTCAATCGCCCGACCGGCGGCGGCTCCAAGAAGAACGCCAAAGGCGAACTCGTCGCGACCGAGACCAATCCGGCCAAGCTCACCTCGCAGGGTCGGGCGATCCTCAAGAAGTACGGCAATAACTTCAAGACGGGGTCCGTCGGCGGCTGGTTGGACGTCCTCAAGGACGACCGCACCTACGATGCGCTGATCATCTTCTCCGACTTCGAAGACGGTGTCCGTCAGATCCGCACGAAGGCCATCGGTGGCGTGGCGGCTTATAAGCCTGACAAGGGCATGCGCGCCGACCCCCCCGTCGTCTTCTCCGACCGCACCAACCAGGGCGGCGGTTTCGCGCGTTCGGTCACCCTCGTGGCCAGCGGCGGCGCTTCCGGCCAGCCGGTCGTCCAGTGCAAGGACACCACCGGCCTGATCGAAGGCATGGTCGCCCTCGGCTCCGGCATCCCGCAAGGCGCGACGATCCTCTCCATCAGCGCCAACGTCAGCTTCACCCTGAGCAAGCCGCTCACCGCCGCCGTCTCGGGCCGCGTCGTCTGCAACAACGGCGGCGACAAGCGTTTCCCCGAAGAGAAGAAGTGGGAAGACGAGTGGGAGAAGGCCTTCGCCGGCGCCCGCGAGAACAAGGGTCCCCGCCTCTACCTGATCAGCACCTCCCGCGCCTACGGCAACAAGCCCGGCACGATCCTCCAACGTTGCGTCTCGGCCTCCGAGGGCAGCGCCATGATGGTCAAGTTCGGCAGCGCGAAGAAGGGCACCAACACGATCAACGACCTGCATAACTACACCGACCTTTACGTCGGCATGCCGGTCAGCGGCCGCGGCATCCCCGAGGGCGCGACGATCACCGCGATGCGCACCGAAAAGGAGATCATCGACCCCGAAGACCCGGAAAAGAAGCGTAAGAAGAAGGTCAATGACAAGCAGATGACGATCTCGGCCCAGGTGACCGATGACGTCACCAACGCGGTCTTCGCCTTCACGCCGCTCATCCAGGCCGTCGGTACGCTCGCCAAGGATTCCAAGACGCTCTCCGAAGTCTCCGGCTCGATCGACCTGAAGGCCGGCATGGTCGTCGTCGACGCCCGTTTCCCGGTCGCGACGAAGGTGATCTCGGTGACGCCCATCAAGGGCGCCGCCGGCTTCTTCAACGTCGAGATGTCCGCCCCGGCCACCGCCACCGCCGCCAACGCGGTGCTGCGTTTCCGTCCGGCGTCTTCGTCCACGGGCAACTCCCGCGGCGCCGCACCGGTTCGTTAAGCCGCTTTTCCATCGGTGACGAAAGGCGAAGCCGCTCGGCTTCGCCTTTTTGTCGGACGAGTCCTTGGTGGGAACCGCTGGTCCGGCCGCAGGGGTTCTTCGTGCCGGCGGCCGCTTGAGCCGAGGCGAATCATCCTAGAATGGCGGGATGACCGATCCGGAGCCGATCATCGTCCGCCGCCCTCCTGCGCGTTCGCTGCGCGGCCTGCTGCTCTCCCTTGCGCTGCACGGATTCCTGGTCGTCGCGGCCTGCTGGATCGTCTTCCGCCAGCCGGTCGCGCCGCCGAAGCAGGAATTCACGTCGTATGCCGTCGCCGGGGGTAAGTCGGGCGGGCCGGCGTCGACGCATCCGGTCCAGCGTAAGCCGAAGGTCCCCACGACGCAGAAGCGGCTGACTTCGAAATCGGCCAGCGCGACGTTGGCGTTGCCGCCGATGAAGGCCGTGACGCCAGAGATGGGGCTGGCGGGTCTGTCCGGCGGACAAGGGAAGGGCGGCTTCGGGCGTGGGCTCGGCTCCTTCGGGGGCAACGGCCTCGGCGCCGGCTTGGGCAATCGCGCGGGCTTCGTCGGTCGTCCGGTGATGGGCACCTTCATCCGGGCGAAGCGGGTCGCGGTCTACCTGGACTGCTCCGGTTCGATGCGCTCTTACCTGCCACGCGTCGAGGCCGAGATCCGGAAGGAATTTCCGGACGCCGACGTCTTCCGCTTCGACGGCGCCCGGGTCGTGGGCCTGGGCGACGTGGTCGTCCATGGACGGAAGTTCCACGGTGTCGCGCCGAAGCTCCGTGAAGGTCCGACGCAGACCGTGCTCGAGACGCTGACGCCGAACGGACGCTCGGTGCAGGCGAAGGTCCGCACGGCCTGCGAGAAGGGTTCGCTGGGCGCGTGGATGGATCGCCTGCTGGCGGAATCTTATGATGCCTTGGTGGTCTTTTCGGACTTCCAAGACGGCGTCCGGCTCTATGAGGCGAAGAAGGGCGAGCCGAAGATGGTCTATTCGGACAGCTCGTATCATAAGGTCGGCGGCGTCCAGAAGGGGCACACCCGTTGGCAACGTGAATGGCTGGAAGCCTTCGGCAAGGCCCCGCAGGGCTCCGGGCCGAGGCTCTACCTGTTCACCGTCCAGCAGGAGCCGCAGGCCTTCCTGCAGGCCTGCGTGGCGGCCTCAGGCGGTTCGGCCACGTCGGTCTCCTGGTTGCGTAAGGGCGGCCGGAAGACGCCTTGACGGTTGCACCCTTGGGCGGGACGGCTTGGATACCCGCATGGCTCCCTTTACGGCAGATTATCGCGCCAATTTCTCGGACACCGACGCCGCGGGTATCATACACTTTTCGACGGTCTTCTTCTGGGTCGAGGCGACCGAAGAAGCGCTCTTCCGCCAGCTCAAGCTACCGTTCCTTCGCGCCGAAGGCGCCAAACTCACCGGCTTCCCGCGCGTGCGCGTCGAGTGCGACTTCCTTTCGCCGATCTACCGCGAAGACGTCGTGACCGTCGCGCTTTCGCCGATCGAGATCGGCGACAAGAAACTCGTCTGGGGCTTTGAAGCCAAGGTCGGCGAGCGCGCCGTGGCCAAGGGCGCCCTCACCACCGTCTACGCCTGGCGCGAAGGGCAGGGTCCCATGTCGGCCGCCCTCGTGCCGCTCGAGATCAAGACCGCGCTGCAGATGCACTTCGACGCCTGAGCCATGGAGCCGGTCGCCGTGAAGAAGCCTTGGGCGGTATTCGCGGCCGTCATCGCGTGCTTCCTGTTCTTTTCGCTGATGGGCATCCAGCAGCCTCCGCGCCTTTCAGCCATCCCCCAGCCTTTGCATGCCGACGAGGCGGTGCAGTGGTCGCGGGCCATGGAGATGTCCGAAGGTATTGCCTATAGTAACAACGAGGATCGTTTCCATGGGCCGACCTTGGCGACGTCCCTCTTGGTCACCTCGAAGCTGACTGGCACCGCGTTCACGGATATGTCCGAGACATACCTGCGTGGCGTCGCCGGATTTTACCTGCTTCTGCTTTCATCGGCTGCCTTGGCGTTGCCGGGGGTGAGCCTGGTCTCACGTGTCACCGCGGCGGCTTTCTGCTTCCTCATCGGTGGAGGCGCGCCGTTCGGATTCTACTTCGTGCAGGAGGTCCTCTTGGTCGCCGGTCTGGCTTGGGGCGCGGTGCTGTGGCTTCGTGCCGATGTCTCGGATCGCAAGTCCCTGTGGCGGCTGCTTTCGGGCGTGGCCTTCGGTTTCGCTTTGGCCTGCAAGGTCACGGCCGCGGCCTACCTCGTGTTTTTCTTCGTCGCGCTGGTGGTCGTCCGTAAGCGATGGGCCGATCGTCACCTTCCGGGCTTCTTCCTCGGCCTGATCTTCTCCTGGGCCTTCTTCCAGAGCGTCGCCTTCACGGACCGACAGGGCTTGGTCACTTGGTGGGCCCAGCTCGCCCGCTCGTTCGGCGTCGCAAGCGGACGCTCCGAGGACACGCTGACGGCGGTCAGTTACTGGCCGTGGATCTGGGGCGCGCTCTGGCTGGCGGAATTCTCGCTCCAGCGGTTCCTGCGCGAGCGCTTTGTGCGGTTCCGCTCGAGCCCGCTCGACTTCATCTTGGTCTTCGTCGGCCTGATCTTCTCCTTCCATCTCGCCCTGCCTTACAAGACGCCTTGGTTGCTTTATGGGGTCATGGCCTTGCCGCTGGTGCTGCTGGTTCCTTTGCTGCTCGGCGAAGGTTGGAAGCGCGACAGCCTGCTGTTGTTCGGGTTGCTCGTCTCCGCCCTCTATGCGGCGGGAGATTTCGCCACCCACTCCGAGACGGCTGCTGCGCCAATCCGTGAATTTGAGCAGCGCCTTGAGCGACTGGGCCGGCAGTATAAGGGCGGCAGGTTCTACGTCGCGGTGGCGGACGGCGGGCACTACTGGCCGCTGCCGTACTACCTGCGGAAGTATCCGGTCGGGTATGGTGATTTCCCGCAGGCCGCCCAGGCGCCGCTGCGGCTGATTCCGGCGACGGACGCCAGCGAGCCGGTCGTCCCGGGCTATGCGGTCAGCAGCCTGACGCTCCGCGAAGGCGGGGACCGTTATTGGGTGCTGGTTGCCAAAGGCTACGAAAGCGTTTTCATCGGTAAGTAAGCCATGGAAGACACCCCCATCATCCACAACTTCTCGCACGAGGCCTTCGGCTCCCGCTTCTGGGTCCGCATCGCCGCGGAGGACGGCGTCTACGCCCGTAACGCCGCCGAGGCGCTCTTCCAGCACCTCGACGACCTCGATTTCCAGACCGACCGTCGCCACGACAGCGGTCCGCTCACCGCGATCAACCAGATGCCCGAAGGGGCGATGGTCGCCGTTTCCGAGCACGTGCAGGCGCTGTGGAATTTCTCGAAGGACGTCGGCGCCGACACCGGCAAGGCGTTCGACGCCACGGCCGGCGCCCTCTTCAGTTATTGGAAGAACCGTGGCGACCTGCCTTTCAATCCCGACGATCAGGCCTGGAACCAGGTCATGTCCGCCTATCGCGAAGGCGAGTTCCGCCTCGATGGCTGCGAGCTCACCTGCGTGAAGTTCGGTTGCGCCGTCGACTTCGGCGCGATCGTCCGCGGCTATGCCTTGGACCGTATGGCCGACATGCTTGAAAGCAGCTGGGGCATCCATCGCGCCCTGCTCATGGCCTCGGGCAGCGTGACCCTCGCGCTCGACCCTCCCGGCGAGTCCGCCGGCTGGCGCATCGGCGTCGGGGCTGACGCCGAGATCAAACTCTGCCGCTTCGCGATGGCCAGCAAGACGGCCGACCTGACGCACGGTAACCTCGTCGACCCGCGCACGGGCCAGGTGATTACCTTGCCGGGGCCGGTCCGTTCGATCGCGACCTCCGCCCTCGAGGCCGAAGGCTTGGCGATGGCCGCCGCCGTCCTCAACGCCTCCGAGGCCGAAGAGTTCGTCAACCGCGGCTGCAGCCGTGGCCTCTGGCTGCCCGACGGTACCAAGCTCGGCTCGGTGACGTATTTCGAGGTGACCGATCGCTCGGCGCCCGAAGCCAAGACGACTTCGGCGGAAGAGTCGGCTACCTGAGCTTGGCCTCGATATCCCGCAGCAAGGTCTCGCGGTCGCCGGAGAACAGGTAGACGTCGGAGCCGAGGCGTCGGAGCGCGGCCTGCAGGACTTCCTTCGAAGGGCGACGGTTCACCATCAGGCGACGCAGGTAGGTCTCGAGGTCCGCCGCGATGCGCGGGTGGTCGAGCTTCAGCTGGACGATCTGCTGGAGCACGGCCTGGTTGGTCTCGTTCTGCAGGTGGGCCTGGATGAGCACGTCGTTGGCCTCGTCGTAGCGCTTGGCGAGGATGAGCTTGCGGCTGGCTGAGATCAGGATCTGCGGCGGCACCTTGCGGTTCTGCATCAGCTTCTGCAGGTTGATCGAGCCGATCTCCGTCTGGCCGTCGGCGAAGTAGGCGATGGTGCGCAGGGCTTCGAAGGCCATGCGCGTCTCCGGCACCCATTGGTCGCGTTCGGCCTGCTTGTAGAGGTCGTCCACGAGCAGGATCGTTTCACGCGCGCGGCCGGCGTTCAGCAGGCACTCGACGCGGACCAGGTCGAAGCGTACGCGGTTCGTGAAGCGGCGTTCCCGGGCGAGCTTCGCCAGGCGGACGGTGAGATCGACGTCCGCGATCTCGTTGCCGAAGCGCGCGAGGTCGAGCATCGGTTTCTCCTGGTTGCCGAACTTGAGGATGGCTTTCTCCACGATCGCGGCGCGGGCGGCGCGGTTCGCTTCGCCAGGGAGGACGTTGAGCGACTGGATCAAGGGCTCGGGTTTGCCCGGCGAGCTGACGTCCATCAGGTCGAGGCAATCCTTCGCGCGCGACAGTT
>RFRI01000280.1 GCA_009924535.1 Verrucomicrobiota bacterium | reverse complement strand
CGACGGTGGTCGCGCCGGAGATCACGATACCGGCCGCGCCGGCTTCGACGTTGACGGTGGTGGAACCGGCGGTCGTGGTGACGCCACGGAGATAGACGCGCTGGAGGGCGCCGGTCGGGAAGGCCGGGATGTTGACCGTGACGGTCGGCGTGGAACCGGGCAGGTAGAGGCCGGCATCGGTGACCGTGATGCCGGTGATGGCGCCGCCCGAAACCGTGGCACGGGCCTGGGCCGGGGTCGAACCCAGCATGCCGCCGTCGGCATTGATGTTGAGGATCGGGGCGGTGGCGTAGCCGGAGCCGCCGACGAGGGTCAGGATGTCGGCCGAAGTCAGGCCGGTGAGCGAAGTGAGCGCGCTGACCGACTGGTTCATCGCGCCGGAGCCGTTACCGAGCTGCAGCACGCCGTTCGTGTCGGCGACGCCGAGATTGAGCGTGGTGGCCGTGTTGAGTCGGTTGTCCGCGCCGCCAGTCAGACCGCCCGCGAGGACGAGTCGGCCGTTGGTGACGGAAGTCGAACCGAGGTAGGTCGAGACCGCGGTGCCGCCGAGGACGAGGCTGGCCGAACCGGCCTTGGTGAAGCCGCCGACGCTGACGCCGGCCTGGCCGCCGATCGGACCGGCGAAGGTGAGGTTGTTCGTGCCGACGTCGAGCGTGCCGCCCGCGGACATGAACTGGAAGGTACGGGTCGAGAGGTCGGTCTGCGCGAAGGCATCGGCCAGCTGCAGCGTGCCGCCCGCAAAGACGAGGTTGCCGGTCGTGCCGCCGATGTTGGCCAGCGACGAGATACGGAGGATGCCTTCGTTGATCGTGGTCTGCTTCGTCGCGCCGCCGCCGGCGACGTTGGTCGCGGTGAGCACGAGGGTGCCGCGGCCGGACTTCGTCAGGTTGGCGCTGGTGGACAGCGGCGAGTCGATGATCGCGGTGAGCTTCGGCGAGATGGCGGTCGAGGTCGGGTTGACGACCGTGATGACGTACTCGGAGGCGCCCAGGGTGCCGGTGCCGTCGAGGACGAGGCCGCTGAAACCGCTGAGGCGGGTGGAGCTGGCCGAGGACGGCGTGGCGAACGGATTGAGCGTGAAGAGGATCGCGCCGGCGTTGACGCTGAGCGCGCCGCTGCCGCTGACGGTGAAGTCGGAGGCGGTCGAGGTGTTGTTGTGGAGGACGAGGGCGTTGATGCCGCCGGACGTGAGGCCGGTCAGGTCGGCGATGAGCGACTCACGGATGTTCCAGGTCGTGGAAGCCGGGGCGTTCGCCTGCTTCTGGGCGAAGGTGCCGTACTCGTAGGTCAGGTCGAGGACGCGCAGGGAGTTGGAGACGAGGTCGTACGTGATGAGCGAGTTGCCCATGTTCGTCTCCGACAGGTCGTTGGCGGCGGTCCAGGTCTCGCCGATCATCCACGGCACGATGCTCGTGGTCGGGGTGGCGGCGTAGATGTTGATCCAATTGGCGGTCGAGGTCGCGGTGGAGACCTGGCTGATCGTGAACGAACCCGCGGCGGTCGCGGTGAGCGTGGTCGAAGGCAGGATGTTGACGCCCTGGATGCCCATGCCGGCGGCGATGCCGGTCGGCGAGGTGGCCCAGGTGACGGTGTTCGAGTTCAACGTCGTGCCCATCTGGGCCGACTGGAGCGTCGTGCCACCGCCGAGCAGCGCGTTATTGAAGGCGGTACGATAGGCCGCGTCGCCGATGCCGAGCTGGTAGATGCTGTCCGAGCCGCCCGTACCCTTGGTACCGTAATAACGGCCGCGCAGGTTGGTGGTGGCGAAGTTGTTGCGCAGGAGGGTGCCAGTCGAGGTCTGGAAACCCTGGCTCATGCTGCCGGAGGCATAACCGCCGACGTAGTTCGTGCCGGAGTCGAAATAGAAACCCATGATCGTCTCGACGCCGGTGGCGGCCTGGTTGCCGCGGTTCCAGACGCCCATCGGGCGGGTTTCAGGGTACTTGTCGCCTGTGACCGCGAGACCGAGCATCGTACCGGCCGCGGAGTTCAGGTGCAGCGCGACGATGTTGTTGATCTGGTCGACGCCGCCGCCGGAGCTGTAGGCCTTGTCGAGGTAGAGCGCGCCGTAGCGGTTGACGATGATGTCCGGCACGTTGCCGGCCGGGAGCGAGGCATAGAGTCGGGCGCTGGTGCCGGTACCGAGCCAGAGAGCGCCGCGGTCGATGATCAGGTTACCGAAGCTGTTATGGGTGTTGGTCAGCGTCAGCGTCGCGTTACCGGCGAGGCGGACGGCGCCGAGGCCGGCGAACTCACCGACGAACGTGGAGGCGGTGGTCTCGTTGATGTTCAGCGTCGTGCCGACGCCGAGGTTGATGTACGCCCAGTTGGCGTTGGTCTGGCGATTGCCGCCGGCGATCGAGCCGACGGTCTCGGAGTAGGTGGTGCCGAACTGGAAGTTGGTGGCGGCGATCGCATCGGTGTACGAAGCGCGGTCCATCGTGATGCGGTTGGCGCTGTCGATGGAGACGATGACGGAACCCGGGTAGACACCGGGGGCCGAGATGGACATGCCGGTCTGGAGACCGGAGGTGCTCGCGAGCGTGACGACCTTGCTGCCGATGGCCGTGGCGGCCACGACGATGGTCTGACCGCTGGTGGTCGAGGTCGCCGGGACGTTCAGCGTGAACTGCGTCGGGCTGTCGACGCTCAGGACGGTGGCGCCGGCGGGGATGCCCGTGCCG
>RFRI01000279.1 GCA_009924535.1 Verrucomicrobiota bacterium | reverse complement strand
CAAGGGCTTCGGCCCGCTCGACGCTCCGGTCTCCGGCGGCGACCGCGGCGCGCGTGAAGGCACGCTGACAATCATGGTCGGCGGCGCGCAGGAGGATTATGATTTCGCCGCGCCGTTGTTCGCCGCGATGGGCAAGACGATCGTCCTGCAGGGCGGACCCGGCACCGGCCAGCTCTGCAAGCTCGCGAACCAGATCGGCATCGCCTCGGGCATGATCGCGATGTCCGAAGCCCTGGCCTTCGCGCATGCGACCGGCCTGAACCTCGAGACCACGCTGCGCTCGATCTCGGGCGGCGGCGCCTCGAGCTGGGCCTTGCTCAACCTCGCACCGCGCGTGCTCAAGGGCGACTTCGCCCCGGGCTTCTACGTGAAGCATTTCGTGAAGGACATCGGCCTCTCGCTCGACGTGTGCAAAGAGCAGGGTATCAGGCTCCCGGGCCTCGAGTTGGCCGCTAAGCTCTACGGCGAGGTCGTCGCCGCCGGCGAAGGCGATGCCGGCACGCAAGCGCTGGCGCGAAGGTATTTTCAGATTAGCGGTTAGCGGTTAGGGGATGGCGGTTAGCTAAATGGGGAACTGCTGGCATGGTGAACGGCTGCGAAGCAGAGGCATTTATGGTCGGGTGACAGGCACGGGGTCCGGGAGTCCAGGCTCCGGTAGTTCGGGGGTCGGCCGCCCGGGTCCCGAAGCCGATGGCCGATGGCTGAAGCGCTGACTCCTGAGGGGCCGATGCCCTGATGGCCGTCACCCGTCACCTGGGAATATTTAGGTAGGGCCAACCCTCCTTGGTTGGCCGCGGCCGAGCAGGGATGCTCGGCCCTACCTCGAGGCACCTAGGACAGCACTTGGTGCTGTCCCTACCTTCAAACCGCCGGGACGGAGCGGAGCTGGATGGAATCGATGACGGTCGGACCGAGGATCACGTTGGTCACGATGACGAACACCTGGCCGGGCACGCAGTAGCCTTCGTCGCGCAGGCGGATGAGGGCCAGCGTGATGTTGTCCTCGGCCTTGGGCGCGAACTTCGTCTGGAAGGATTCGACGCCCCAGAGCAGGCTCATCTTCCGGTGGACGTGTTCTTCTTCCAGGAACGCATAGATCGGGCAGCCGACCGTACGGAGGGAGGAAAGGGTGCGGGGCACGTCGCCGTTGCGCGTGAACGCGATGATGCCCGTGTTGCCGAGGTCCTGGGCCAGGCCGGCGGCGGCGCGGAGCAGCTTGATCTTCGGGGTCTCGTTAGGCTGCTCGGGCGAAAGCACGCGCGGCAGCTCGTTCTCGGTCGTCTTGGCGATGCGGGTCATCACCTCGACGCAGCGGATCGGGTGTTTGCCCGTGGTGGTCTCGCCGGAAAGCATCACCGAGTCGGCCATCTCGAGCACCGCGTTGGAGACGTCGGTCACTTCAGCGCGCGTCGGGACCGGGTTCTGGATCATCGACTCGAGCATGTGCGTGGCGACGATCACCGGCTTGCGGCAGGCGATGGCCATGGCGACCGCGCGACGCTGGATGAGCGGCAGGGTCTCGTAAGGGATCTCGATGCCGAGGTCACCGCGGGCGACCATCAAGGCGTCGGTGGCCTCAAGGATGGAGCCCAGGTGTTCGATCGCGGACTGGTCTTCGATCTTCGAGATGATGTGGGCCTTGGAGTGATGTTCCATCAGCAGGCGCCGGAGCGAATCGACGTCGGCCGCTTCGCGGACGAACGAGAGGGCGTAGAAGTCGACGCCGACTTCGCAACCGACGGCGACGTCGGCGCGGTCCTTGTCGGTGAGGGCGGGGAGGTCGACCTTGACGCCTGGGAGGTTGATGTGGCGTCGGCTGCCGAGGGGGCCGGGCTGCTCGACCTTGCAGCGGAGGCGGTCCGGCTTCTGTTCGAGCACGCGGAGCTGGATGAGGCCGTTGTCGACCAGGACGACGCCGCCCACCGGGACGGCGCTGATCATCTTCGGGTAATTGGTGGGGATGACGAGGATCTCGCCGTCGGGCTGGGCGGCGTCGGAGCCCGTGACATCGACCAGCTGGCCGACGGTGAGCTGGGTGGCCTCCTTGCGGGCGCCGGTGCGGATCTCGGGGCCCTTGATATCCATCATCACCCCGAGCTCCTTCTTCATGCGGGCGCTGACCTTGCGGACGCGTTCCACGGTGGCGCGGACCCAGGCGTGGTCGGCGTGGGCCATGTTGAGGCGGACCACGTTGGCGCCGGCGTGGATGATCGCTTCCAGCTGGGCCTCCGACTCCGTAGCCGGACCGATGGTGAACGTGATGCGTGTGTGGCGGAAGGACTTCACAGCATTTATGACAACTTATGACAGGTGGAGATGCAAGGGAAAGAACACCCCAGCAATCGGCACGAATGGGTGATTTTAAGGCACTCTTTCCGCTTCGAGGTCCCGCTTTTCCTTCATCCGCTCCTCAAAGAACGTCGTTTGCTCGAACGGCCAGGTGGTTTCCGCCTGAAGGTTCCACGCGGCGTGTTCGGCGACGTGCGTGCGCGTCCATTCGAAGTAATCCGCGTCGTCCGTCCGGAAGTGCAGGCGCGTGCCGGCGCCGGCGCGCGTGGCCAGGAGATCCAGGCTCGAGGTCTGGATGAAGCGGTTCTTGTGGTGCTTCTTTTTCGGCCACGGATCCGGATAGAGGATGAAGATCTTGCGGAGCACGACCGCGGGGGGGAGCGCCTCGAGGAACTCCGTGGCTTCGGC
>RFRI01000278.1 GCA_009924535.1 Verrucomicrobiota bacterium | reverse complement strand
GCCGAGTTCGGCCAGCGTCTCGATGAGGACCGCCGTCTGGATGGTCATGTGCAGCGAGCCGGCGATGCGGACGCCCTTGAGGGGCTTCTTCTTGCCGTGCTTCTTACGCAGGGCCATCAGGCCCGGCATCTCGTGCTCGGCGACCTGGAGTTCCTTGCGGCCCCATTCGGCGAGGCCGAGGTCAGCGACTTTGAAGTCCGTGAATTTGCTGGAGGATTTGGTGAGGGCGGTGGCCATGAGAGGGAGTATTGAGTTTAGAGTATGGAGTATGGGGGAGAAGGACGCTGCTTACTTGCTGAGGGCCTTGTGGAAGGCGGCGAGCTTGGAGGTGACTTCCCAGGGCAGGCCCTTCTTGCCGAAGTGGCCGTAGTGGGTGGACGCGCGGTAGATCGGGCGACGCAGGTCGAGCTGGCGGATGATCTCGGCCGGATTGAAGCGGAACGTCGCCTTCACCGCGGCGAGGATCTGCTCGTCGGAGACTTCGCCCGTGCCGAAGGTGTCGAGGTGGATGCTGGTCGGCTCGGGGTGGCCGATGGCGTAGGCGACCTGCAGCTCGCAGCGTTCGGCGGCGCCGGACGCGACGATGTGCTTGGCGACCCAGCGGGCCATGTAGGCAGCGGAACGGTCGACCTTGGTCGGATCCTTGCCGGAGAAGGCGCCGCCGCCGTGGCGGCCCATGCCTCCGTACGAGTCGACGATGATCTTACGGCCGGTGAGGCCGCAGTCGCCCTGGGGGCCGCCGACGACGAAGCGACCGGTCGGGTTGATCAGGTATTCGGTCTTCTTGCCCACGAGTTCCTTCGGGAGGGACTTGCGGATGACCTGCTCGATGCAAAATTTCTCGATCTGGCGGTGGGAGACGTCGGCGGTGTGCTGGGTCGAGATGACCACGTTCTCGATGGCGACCGGGCGGCCGTCCTCGTAGCGCACGGCGACCTGCGACTTGCAGTCGGGGCGGATCCATTCGGTGCCCTTGGCGCCGGATTTGCGGAGGCGGGCCAGCTCGCGGTTGAGGCGGTGGGCGAACATCACCGGGGCCGGCATGAGCTCGGGGGTCTCGGTGGTGGCGTAGCCGAACATGATGCCCTGGTCGCCGGCGCCCATCTGCGCGTGCTTCTTGCCTTCGGCCTTACGCTCGTCGACGCCCTGGGCGATGTCCGGGGACTGCTTCGTGAGCAGGTTCGTGATGAAGACCTTGTCGGCGTGGAAGACGTCGTCGTCGTTCACGTAACCGATCTCGCGGATCGCGGCGCGGACGACTTCCTCGAAGTTGACCTTGGCTTTCGTGGTGAGCTCGCCGGCGATGACGACGTGGTCGCTCTTGACCAGGGTCTCGCAGGCGACGCGGGAGAAACGGTCTTGGGCGAAGCAGGCGTCGAGGACGGAGTCCGAGATGCTATCGGCGACCTTATCGGGGTGACCCTCGCCGACGGATTCGGACGAGAAGATGTAGGAGGCGTGGGAGGCCATAAGGTCAGGGAAACAAAGGGGTAACCAAGGGGATGGCAAGTGAGCATCCAAGTATCTAGATAGGAGGATATGTCATAGGGCGGCTAAAAGCCGCCCGCCACAGGTGGAAGCGGTTGGCGGTAAGCGGTCAGGGAACACGCCGGAGGCCCAGAGGCTCCGTGGACCAGAAAGATGCAGCATGAGTTGATTCGTTGACCAGCTGGCCAGTTGCCAAGGAATGCAATGGGTAGGGGCGCGACGGCGTCGCGTCCGTTCGCGATGGCAGCCGAGATCCGCCGGGCAAGCTGTCGGACCCTATGGGCTCGATCCGCCCACGGACGCCACGCAGTGGCGCCCCTACCCGATGCACCCCAGCTAACTTCCCGGTTTCCGGTCTCCCCTGAGTGCGTCGAGGTAGGGCCAAGCATCCCTGCTTGGCCGCACGGCCGACCAAGGATGGTCGGCCCTACCCGTGACTGACGGAAGCGGTTAGAGGATAGCGGTTGGGAACTCAAGCGGATGCGATGTCATCGCATCCCTACCCAAACAAGAAGGCGCCCGTAGGCGCCCTCTTCAATTTGCTTCGCAGCCTGCCAGCAGACCCCCACGCGGCGCAAGGCGCCGCGTCAGCCCCCGATCGCCTTGAGCGTGCCGAGATACTCGATCAGCGAAGTGAGTTCCTCGACCGTGAGGCCGGCCGCGAGGCCTTCCGGCATCATCGACTGGGGGAGGTGCTTCTCTTCCTTCACGTCGGCGCGCTTGAGGTTGAAGACCTGGCCGGCGATGTTGCGGAGCGTGATCACGCCGTCGGCTTCGGCGGTGACGAAGCCCATCTGCGCGGCGCCGTCCTTCAGGTCGAACTGGACGGTCTGGAAACCTTGGGCGACGACCTTATTCGGATAGAGCACGGACTCGACCAGGTATTCGCGGGGGAACTTCGCGCCGGCGGCGCCGAGATACGGACCCTTCTGTTCGGCCGCGAGGTCGACGGCGTGACAGGCGACGCAACCCTGCTTGGTGAAGAGCTGCTGACCTTGCTTCACGTTGCCGCGGCCCTTGAGGACGGCCTTGGTGACGTCGGCCAGGTCGAGCTGCGCGATCTTCTTGCCCTTGCGTTCGAGCGCCTTCTTGCCGGCCTCCATGGCCGCCTTCGCGGCGTTGTTCTGGAGGGAGTTATCGCCCTTCATGCCTTCCTGCAGCTGCTTGTCGAAGCCCGTCAGGCCGAGGTCGGCGATGGCGTAGAAGAAGCC
>RFRI01000277.1 GCA_009924535.1 Verrucomicrobiota bacterium | reverse complement strand
CGGGGAGCTTCGGGGCCTTGCCCATGCTGTTCCACTTCACGCCGGAGACGTACTCGATCTTGCCATCATGGAGATGGAAGATGCGGTTGGCGGGCTGGAATTCGACGCCGTAAGCGTCGCCCTTGGCGTCGAACGCGATGCTGAAGGGCTCGTGCAGATCTTCGGCCCCGGGGAGTTTGACGACTTCGATGGCGGCGCACGCCGAAGCGGCGCAGGCGAGCAGGGGGAGCAGACGGGTGAGCATGCGATGTTCATAGGGCGGAGCCGGCGTTGTTCAAGACCTCTGCGGGAAAATGGTTCGACCTCGGGCTCTCCGCCTCCACCTTGGCTTTCTCCCGTGCCTGCACCGCTCCCATTGATTGTCCGCGAACTCGGCGGAACCGGCGCGCCGCTCGTCGTGCTGCACGGCCTGCTCGGTTCGTCGCGTAACTGGCAGTCCGCCGGCGTGGCGCTCGCCGAGCAAGGCCATCGCGTGCTGGCGCCGGACCTGCGCAATCACGGCTCCTCGCCGTGGGGCGACGACTGTTCCTACGCGGCGCTGGCCGGTGATGTCATCGCGATGCTCGACGGACTTTCGCTCGGCCCGGTGCACCTCGTCGGCCACAGCATGGGTGGCAAGGCCGCGATGCGCCTCGTGATGGACCGGCCCGACCTCGTGTCGCGCCTCACCGTCGTGGATATCGCCCCGCGCGCGTATTCCGATCGCGTGCGCGTCGAGTTCGCCGCCATGAACGCCCTTGATCTAGCGGCGGTGAAATCGCGCAAGGACGCCGAGGAGAAGCTTGCCGCATCGGTGCCCGAGTGGGGCATGCGGCAGTTCATCCTCACCAATCTCGGTCAGGACGCCGATGGCCGCTGGCGCTGGACCGTGAACCGCGAGGCATTGACGCGCTCGTTGCCGGAGATCCTCGGCGATCCGCTGGCTGCCGGCGAAATTTGGGCCGGCCCGACGCGTTTCCTGCGCGGCGGCAAATCGAATTACATCCGCGACGAAGACGTCGCCACGATCCGCGCGCACTTCCCGCAGGCGGACGTGATCACGCTTCCCGAAAGCGGGCACAATCCGCACTTCGAGGCGCGGGCCGGGTTCGTCGAGGCGACGCTCGCTTAGGCCTGCGAGCGTAGGCGTTGCCGGCGCTTCCTGATATAAAGACCGATGCCGGTGAAGAGGGTCGCCAGACAGATCATCGTGCCGCCGCAGAGGATCAGCATCCGGAGCTTCAAGGCGGCGGGCAGCGGCGGGACCGCGGTGATCAGCGGAGACTCGTCTTCGGCGATCATCATCACCCAGCGCGGTTTGGCGGCGGGCTTCGTCTCGTCGTCGAGCCAGAGCACGACCGTGTGCGGGCTCATCTCCGGCAGGCGCAGCACGAACTTCGGCGACTCCGGCGTCCAGGTCCACTCGACGACCTCGAGCTTATAGGACTTCGCGAGTTCCTCGGCCGTGTGGCCGAGCGGGGCGGCCGGATCGAGCTTCGTCTCGGAGGTGAACGTCGGCTCGCCGGCGAGTTTGGCGAGAGGCGTCGTCTCCTTGCCGGCGGAAAGGAGAAAGAGCCCTTCGGCGGCCTTGGCGAACTGCGCACGGTCCTGGATGTTGAAGTTCGCCTCCGTGTCGACCGTCACGCGCAGGACGCAGGCGCCGTCGGTGCGGAGCGTGAGCTTCGCCAGCAGGAACTCGCCGTTATGGGCGGAGACGAACAAGGGGAGCACGAGGGCTCCCCAGGTCATGACCAGCTGGCGCAGCGCGCGGATCACTTGCGATTCCAGCGCAGCACGCGACCGAAGGTGTTCCACTCGGTCTCGAGGATGTTGCCGTCGTTGTCGAAGGTGATGCCGTGGGGCGAGGTCACGACGCCTTCGCGCCAGTCGGCCGGCTTCACGCCCGGGGTGTTCGTCTCCTTCTTGGTGCCGTTGGCGCCGGTGTTGTCGTTGACGCCGAGGGCGGCGAGCTGCTTGCCTTCCTTATCCCAGACCGAGACGCGGCCGGCGATCTCGGCGACGCACATCAGGTCGCCGTGGAACGAAGCGGAGGAGGGGTTGCGCAGGCCTTCCTTGGCGATCATCTGCGGGTTGGAGCCGTCGAGGTCGAGGTGGAACATGCGGTTGTTGCCGCGGTCGAGGCAGAGCAGGCGGGCCGGCGCGAAACGGGTGTCGATGAAGACCTTATGGGTGTTGGCGAAGGCCTTGCCGTCCACCATCTGGGTGGGGCCGCCGAAGACCGACTTGAACTTGCCGTCCTTGTCGAAGACGAAGATCCAGCTCTTTCCGTAGCCGTCGACGATGTAGATGTCGCCGTTCGGGGCCACGTCGCAGTTGGTCAGCTTGAGGGCGTTCACGTCCTTACCCTTCTTGTCCTTGGCCTTGCC
The DNA here is from genome assembly GCA_009924535.1 of Verrucomicrobiota bacterium. Taxonomy (GTDB): domain Bacteria; phylum Verrucomicrobiota; class Verrucomicrobiia; order Opitutales; family UBA953; genus UBA953. The sequence continues at coordinate 334 of RFRI01000277.1, read as the reverse complement.
CTTGTCGGCCGGGAAGGCGTCGGGCTTGATCTCCATGACGATCGTGCCGTCGAGCTTGGCCTTGATGAAGCGCTGCTCGCCGAGCACCGCGCCGAAGAGGAACTCGCCTTCGGCGGTCTTGCGGATGACGAAGCCGTGGAGCGACATCGGGAGGGGGAGGGCCTTGATGAACTTGCCGTCCATGCCGTAGACCTGGATGCCGGCGTCCTTCTCCTGGACGCTGACATAGATGAGGCCGGCGGAGTCGACGGCGATCTCGCCGTGGCCGTTGCCGATCTGCTCCTTGCCGGGAGGCGTGCCGAGGAAGTTAGGGACGAAGTCATATTTCACTTCA
>RFRI01000276.1 GCA_009924535.1 Verrucomicrobiota bacterium | reverse complement strand
ATCTACCTGCCCGGCGGCATGGCGCAGCACGAGTCCTGGGATCCGAAGCCTTTCGCCTCGCCCGACTACCGCGGCCCGTACACCCCGATCAAGACCTCCGTCCCCGGCGAATACGTCGGCGAGAAGTTCGTCAACATCGCGAAGATCATGAACAAGCTGACCGTCGTCCGTTCGATGACGCACGGCGAAGCGGCCCACGAACGCGGCACGCACAACATGTTCACCGGCTACCGCCCGAGCCCGGCCGTCAAGTTCCCGAGCTACGGTTCAATCATCTCCCACGAGCAGGGCAGCCGCAATAATCTGCCGCCCTACGTCGTCGTCCCGAGCCAGAGCATCCCTGAGCAGGGCACCGGCTACATGAGCAGCGCCTTCGGTCCCTTCGCGCTTGGTAGCGACCCTGCCGACAAGGGCTTCGCCGTCCGCGACCTCCTCGCCCCGAAGGACGTCACCACGCAGCGCTTCGATCGCCGCCGCAGCATGCTGGCCGCCGTCGACGAGCATTTCCGCGCCACCGAGAAGTCCGACGCCATCGGCGCCATGGACAGCTTCCAGCAGGCCGCCTACGGCCTCGTCAGCAGCGCCAAGGCCCGCGAGGCCTTCGACCTCTCCAAGGAATCCGACAAGCTGCGCGACGAATACGGCCGCAACACCGCCGGCCAGCGCTTCCTCCTCGCCCGTCGCCTCGTCGAGGCCGGCGTCCGCATGGTCTCCGTCACCTTCGGCGGCTGGGACCACCACTCGAACATCAAGGGCGCCTTCGACGGTCAGGCCCCGAATTTCGACCAGGCCTTCGCCCGTCTCATCACCGACCTCCAGGACCGCGGCATGCTCAAGCGCACGCTCGTCCTCGTCAGCTCCGAGTTCGGCCGCACGCCCAAGATCAACAGCACGAACGGCCGCGACCACTGGCCGCGCGTCTTCTCCGTCGCCATGGCCGGCGGCGGCATGAAGGAAGGCTACATCCACGGCGCGTCCGACGCGCTCGGCGGCGAGCCGGACCGCGACGCGGTCGGCCCCGAAGACCTTGCCAAGACCATGTACCGCGTCCTCGGCATCAACGCCGAGAAGCGCATCATGTCCGACGGCGGCCGTCCGATCGACATCGTCAACGGCGGTCGCATCATGACCGACTGGCTGGCCTGATCCGGCGCCGGCACCCCCTCCGCCCGCCGAACGGCGCGGCGGGCGGGCCGCGCCCCGCCGAATCGTCTTATGAAGTTCCGTCACCTTGCCGCGCTCCTGTTCGCTCCGCTCGCCGCGTGGGCGGCCTATCCGGACATGACGACGCTGAAGCCGCACGGCGGCCAGATCGGCGCCGACGTGAAGCTCACCATCAGCGGCGCCCGCCTCGAGGATTTCGAGGACCTGATGTTCTACACGCCCGGCTTCAAGGTGAAGAGCGTGGAGAGCCGCGCCGCCAACAAGGTGGAGCTCACCCTTGCGATCGGCAAGGAGGTCCAGGCTGGCAACCACGTCATGCGCGTGCGCACGAAGTCGGGCATTTCGCACATGCGCCAGTTCTTCGCGAGCCCCTTCCCGAACGTCGAGGAGAAGGAGCCCAACAGCGACTTCGCTACCGCTCAGCCGATTTCGCTCAACCAGACGATCGAGGGCGTGGTCCTCGCCGAGGACGTCGATTATTACAAGGTCACCGTCAAGAAGGGCCAGCGCATCGGCGTCCAGGTCGACGGCCTCCGCCTCGCCGCCATCCCCAACGGCGCGCTCGATCCGTACGTCGCCATCCTCGACAAGGATAAGTTCGAGAAGGCTTTTTCCGACGACACGATTCTCTATCGCCAGGACGGCTATTGTTCCTTCACGGCCGAATACGACGGCGACTATTACGTCATGGTCCGCGAGTCCTCGTACCGCGGCTCCGCCAATTCCTTCTACCGGCTGCACGTCGGTGATTTCCGACGTCCGGACGCGATCTATCCCGCCGGCGGCAAGCTCGGCTCGAAGCTGACCGTCCGCTTCCTGGAGGCGCACGATTCCTTCGCCGAGGAGACCGTCCTGCCGAACGAGAACGATGCCGACTTCGTCCTCTACCCCAAGAGCCAGCGCCCGGCGCCCTCGGGCAATACCTTCCGTCTCTCGACCATCGAGAACACGCTCGAGAGCGAACCCAACGACACCCCGGAGACCGGCACCCTCGCCGTCGCCGCCGACGCCTATGCGCTCAACGGCGTCATCGGGAAGCCTGGTGACGTCGATTATTTCCGCGTGCCGCTCAAGAAGGGGCAGGTCTTCGAGTGCCGCGGCTTCGCGCAGGCCTTGGGTTCCCCTCTCGATCCCGTCGTCAGCGTCTTCACGCCCAAAGGCAACACGCTCATCGCCAACGACGACGGCGGCGGCATGCGTCGCCTGGATTCCCGCTTCAAGATCACCGCGCCCGCCGACGGCCTCTACACCGTGCGCATCACCGACCACCTGGAACGCGGCGGCCCCAACTTCGTCTACCGCATCGAGATGGTGGCCTCGCAGCCGAGCGTGACCTTCGCCTCGCCCGAATACAGCGTCAACGACACCAGCTACCGTCAGTTCATGGCCGTGCCGAAAGGCGGCCGGATGGTGCTGCTCGAGAACTTCACCCGCAACGGCGTGAGCGGCGACTACCGCTTCGACATCAAGGACCTACCAGCCGGCGTGAAGCTGCTGGAGGACGCCGCTCCCGGCGACCAGCCCGGCGTGCCGCTCGTCCTCG
>RFRI01000275.1 GCA_009924535.1 Verrucomicrobiota bacterium | reverse complement strand
ACCGAAGAGATCCTCAAGGAACACCCGCTGAAGGCGGCGCCTCCGGCGAAGAAGAAGTGAAGCGTGGCCGGAGGGCCACGCGGGGTCCTGCCGGCATGGTGAACCGCTGCGAAGCAGAGGCACCAAGCAACAACGCTATAGGTGGCGGGAGAGGTAGGGGCGCGACGGCGTCGCGACCGGGGGCTTAGGGCGGACGCGTCGCCGACGCGTCCCTACCCTGCTTCGCAGCAGATCCCCAGCACCCATGCCAACACGCGACTGTAAGTCGCGTAGGCACAAAAAAGCCCCCGAGGCCGGGGGCTTTTCGTGATGAGCAGAAGGCTTACTTGTTACCGCCGCAGCAACCGGTCGAAGCGGTCTTGTCCGAAGAGCCGCAACCGCAGCCACCGCTGGTACCACAACCGCAACCGCTGGAACATCCGCAGGTGTTCACGCAGCAGAGGGCGCAGCGCATGGACCAAGCCACGATGAGGGCGAGGACCGCGAGGACGATGACCAGACCATCGGTCTTGCCGTCAAGGAAGATGCCGATCGCGAGGATGTTGATGAGGATCGGCCCGATGATGAACAGGCCCCAGGCGCGCGTGCGGGGAAGGATCAGCAAGATACCACCGACGACTTCAAGCACCTTCACGAAGGTCAGGTAGCCGGACTTGTACATGGCGCCGATCATGGCACCAGCCGCCTCAGAATGAACAGGCTTCGGCACGAAACCGAACTGGGCCCAGAAATGGACGCCGAAGAAGACGAAGGCCAGGCCGAGGAGGAGCGCGGCGATGCAGGAGATTTTTTTCATAGCAAAGTCAGGTTAGCTTAAATGAGCGGGGTTGAAAAGGCTAACTTCAGAGGGCCTTATGCGAGCCGTCGCAGAGCGCGCCCTTCTTGGAATGCTTACAGGCGCAGAAATAGACCGTTCCGTTGGTTTCGGCCTTATAAGGCACCGGCGAGAAGGCCGAACCCTTGTGGGCGCCGTCGCAGAACGGCTGGTTCTTGCTGTGACCGCAAGAGCACCAGTAGTAGGTCTTGCCGGCTTCGACGAGGACGGGGATCGGAGACTTCTGAGGGATGTGGGGGGACATGGGATGAGAGTATGGAGTTTGGAGTATAGGGAGAATCTAAGAATCGTTCAGGCGAGGTCGAAGAGGAGAGCCTCGACAGGTCCGGAGGACTTGAAGGCGAAGGTGCCGGCGTCTTCGGAGCGGACCGCGTCGCCGGGCGAAAGCTGCACGCCACCGACCTCGACCTCGCCGGCGATCAGTTGGAACCAGAGTCCCCTGCCCTGACGCAGTTCATGCGAGACCGCCCCGGCGGACGCCGTCTTCACGCGATAGACATCGGCGTCCTGGCTGATGTGCGCCGAGCCTTCGCGTCCGTCATTCGAGATGATGAGCACCTTGGGCAAGGCGAGCTGCTCCGGGGTGGGAGTCCATTCGGCGTAGCGCGGCTTGAGATTGGCGCGGTCGGGCATGAGCCAGACCTGGATAAGATGGAGTCGCTCGGTCTTCGACGGATTGAATTCGCTGTGCTTCACGCCGCTGCCGGCGCTCATGACCTGGATCTGGCCCGGCTTGAGCTGGGCATGGTTGCCCATGCTGTCCTTATGTTCGATGGCCCCTTCCAGGACATACGTGAAGATTTCCATGTCCTTGTGGCCATGCGTGGGGAACCCCATACCGGGGGCGACCAGATCCTGGTTAATGACCCGCAGGGACCGGAAAGCCATGTGGGCCGGATCGTAATAATCCGCGAAACTGAAGCTATGACGGGCCACCAGCCAGCCATGGTCGGCGAAGCCTCGTTCCTGGGAGCGGCGGACCGTAAGGTTCATACCCCCGCATCTTGGCCCAAAAAACGCCGAAGTCCACCACCCCTCGCCAATTTCCCGACGGAATTAGTTTGAAAACACCCCCTCGGATTGGTCTATACTCATCACTCGTGTCGGGCAGTGGCTCAATCTGGTAGAGCGCTGCTTTCGGGTAGCAGAGGCTGAGAGTTCAAATCTCTCCTGCCCGACCAATTTAAAGGCCCCGGGGATATTTCGATGTCCCCGGGGCCTCCTGCTTGGGGGTTGAAGGGTTCGGCCCCCCTCGGTCTACTGCCCCCATGCGCCTCCAGGCATCCATGCTTCTGATGCTGTCGGCATGGCTGACGGGCCTTGCCGCCCCGGAGCCTGCCTCCGCCGCGCGCCCCCTGGTCCTGGTCCATGTGATGCCTTGGTTCGAGACCAAGGCCGTGAGCGGGCACTGGGGCTGGCATTGGACCATGGGTAAGACCGAGTCCGACCAAGGCGCCCTGGCTTCCCATGACCGCCCCGCGCTCGGACCCTACGATTCCTCAGACCCGGCGGTCATCGCCACGCAGGTCGCCCTGATAAAAGCCTCCGGAGTGGACGGCGCCATCATCGACTGGAACGGCCCCGAGGGCTTCGCGGACTACGAGATGATCCATCGCAACACCGGGCTGCTGATCGCCCAACTCAGGAAGGCCGGCCTGAAGTTCGCGGTCTGCGTCGAAGACAATCCCGGCCATCGCTATATGCAGGCCAATCAGCTCACGCGCGAGCAGGCCGTGGCGAAAGTCGCGGCAGCTTTCGCCTGGGTCGACCAGCATTGGCTGAACGACCCGGCCTATGTCCGGGTTTCCGGCCGACCCGTGCTGTTCATCTTCGGACCGCAATTCCTCTCCGAGTCCGAATGGCCCGCGATCCGCTCGACCCTCAAGAAC
>RFRI01000274.1 GCA_009924535.1 Verrucomicrobiota bacterium | reverse complement strand
CCGCCTGCTCTGCCTGCTCCCGAAGGTGGGCCCCGTCGCCGCGGACAAGATCAGCAAGGCCGCCCGCGAGGCCGAAAAAGCCCAAGGCCGGGGCATGGTCCGCGCGCTGCGCGCCGACGCCGTCCTCAGGCGCGTGCCGGAATCGGCCAAGGACGATTTCAACGACCTGACGATCACGCTCGAGGACATGCTCGAAGGCCTCGAAGCCGCGAAGGCCAAGCCCGGCCCCACCGGACCTGCCCCCGACCTCTTCGTCGCGGCCTCGGACGCCCGCTCGATCAAGGTCGCCCGGACCCCGGCCGAGACCGTCCGCGTCTGCATCGAGGGCTGGTACGGCGGCTTCATCAAGACGATCTTCCCGGACTGGAAGGACCGCGAACAGGATCTCCAGGGCCTCATCGGCTTCGCCTCCAAGTTCGAGGATGTCGGCGATCTTGTCGCCCAGGTCGCCCTTCTCAACGGCGAGTCTTCGGACAAGAAAGCCGAACCGGAGGAGGATATGCTCCGCCTCACCACGATTCACCAATCCAAGGGGCTCGAGTTCCCGATCGTCTTCCTGCTGGGTTGCGCGGACGGCCTCCTCCCGTTGACCCGTGCCATCGACGAGGGTGACGTCGAGGAAGAGCGCCGCCTGTTCTACGTCGCCTGCACCCGGGCCGAGAACATGTTGTTCCTTTTCGCCCCCCGCTTCGCGGTCTCCGGCGAAGGCTACCGTCCGTTGGATCCCTGCCGATTTCTGGAAGAAATGAGCCCGGATTGTTACGAATTGGCGGATTATGCCCATCGCCGGCTCTGAGCCGGTATGACAGCCAGGCGGGGGTAGGTGCTTGCCTTTGCCGTGGGCGGGCATTTATGACTCACGCAAACTTTTCTACCCTATCGCCATGCCTAAGGTACTCGTCGCCGACAAGATCTCGCCCACCGGAGTCGCCCTCCTCAAAGCCCAGCCTGGGTATGAGGTCGTCGAAGCCTATGGCTCCACCCCCGAACAGGTCCTGAACCTCGTCGCGGACGTGGACGCCATCCTGGTCCGCTCCGAGACCCAGATCACCCGCGAAGTCCTCGCCGCCGCCCATCGCCTCGTCTGCGTCGGCCGTGCCGGCGTGGGCGTCGACAACATCGACGTCGAAGCCGCCACCGAACGTGGGGTCATCGTGATGAACACACCCTCGGGCAACACCGTCGCGACGGCCGAGCTCACCTTCACGCACCTTCTCTCCCTCGCCCGTCCGGTTCCGGAAGCCGTCCAGTCCATGCGCGAAGGCAAGTGGGACCGCAAGACCCTCTCGGGCTCCGAGCTCTTCGGCAAGACCCTCGGCGTGCTCGGCCTCGGTCGCATCGGCGCCGAAGTCTCCAAGCGCGCCCTCGCCTTCGGCATGAAGGTCCTCGCGTACGATCCTTACCTCACCGAAGCCCGCGCCAAGGCCCTCGGCGTCTCCATCGCGACCCTCGACGAAGTCTTCGCCCTCTCCGACTACATCACCGTCCACATGCCTCTCATCGAGAAGGGCAAGCAGGGCGCGACCGAAGGCATGGTCGATGAAGCCGCTTTCGCCAAGATGAAGAAGGGCGTGAAGATCGTGAACTGCGCCCGCGGCGGCATCGTCGACGAGACGGCTCTCGCCGAAGCCCTGAAGTCCGGCAAGTGCGGCGGCTGCGGTTTCGACGTGTTCGTCGAAGAACCCCTCGCCAAGGACCACCCGCTCCGCTCCCTCCCGAAGGCCCACCTCTCCCCGCACCTCGGCGCTTCCACGGCCGAAGCCCAGGAAAACGTCGGCGTCGAAGTCGCGGAAGCCGCGATCACCGTCCTCGGCGGCGGCTCGCCCGCCAACGCGGTCAACCTGCCTTCCGTCGACTCCCAGACGCTCGCCGCGATCAAGCCGTTCCTCTCCCTCGCGCAGAAACTCGGCGCCATCGCCCGTCAGCTCGCCGCCCCCGGCCGCATCGAATCCCTCCGCCTGACCACCTTCGGCACCGGCTCCGACCAGGGCGCCAACGCCATCGCCCGCGCCATCCAGCGCGGCTACCTGCGCGGCATCGTCGAAGGCGTCACCGACGTGAACGCTCCCGGCAAGCTCAAGGCCCTCGGCGTCGAGGTCCAGACCGTCCGCTCTTCCGCCGAAGCCGACTATAAGGAACTCATCCTCGTCGAAGCCATGCTCGCGGGCGGCAAGTCCGTCTCCGTCGCCGGCACCGTCATCGGCACCAGCGCGGTCGCGAAACAGATCTTCAAGATTGATCTGGCCAACGCGCAGGACGTTACCAGCCTGAGCGGCAGCGCGCTGACGGCCAAGGCCGGCGAAGCGCCCACGGGGCGCCTGTTCCTGCAGACGGAAGCCATCGCCAGCGACCTCCCCGCCACCCTTCCCATGGGCAAGGTGGACAACCAGATCCTCGCGGTCGTGCGCCACCTGCAGCGCGCCAACCCGCAGCGCCAGATCGACATAAAACCGCTGGCCGATCCGCTGCTCCTCGTCATTCACCCCGTGATAGGCAAACAGCGAAAGCTTCGTGACGTTAATCAGGATCGTATCCATGGCATTCCCTTGAGTTGATCGATCACGCGCGCCGCCTGAACGGCCTCCCGCACATCATGCACCCGCAAAATCTCCGCGCCCCTCATCTGCGCCACACTATCAAGCGCAATCGTTCCCGGCAGGCGTTCATCCGTCGTTGATGGTACGATCTTCCCGATCAAAGATTTCCGTGACACACCGATCAATACAGCGCA
>RFRI01000273.1 GCA_009924535.1 Verrucomicrobiota bacterium | reverse complement strand
GCCTTGAGCGCGAGAATCGCGTAGCCACCATAGCAGAGGAACGAGAACCACATCGCGGTCTTGTATCCGATACGGTCGATGATGAGGGAAAAGATGATGATCGAAATTGCGAAGGGCCAGATGCCGGCGCCAAACAGCTCCCCGGCCTGAACGGCATCAAGTCCGAAGGTCTTGGGCCACAGGGAAGGGTCATTGACCAGGAAGGCGCGCGTGATGAACGCAAACGCCGTCGTAATAAGGGCGATGAAACAGCCCCAGAAGAGGGCCATATCCGGTTTGTTTTCTTGTGTGCTCATGGGTAGAGATAGGTGGGGTACGGGTGTGAATAAAACCAATAACCCTACCTCTGTCGAGTAGGCAAGTAGGGGGTAGCCCCTACGACTGAGCCCCGTTTTCAGGCCTTCAGGTTACGACGGAATTCGGTCGGACTCACCTTCATCGCCCGGCGGAACTGGCGGGAGAAATCGCTGGCGTCGTAGAACCCCGTCTGGTGCGCGATTTCCGAGGGCCGGAGGTTCGTCGTGCGGAGGAGGTCCGTCGCGGTGGCCACCCGCATGCGGACCAGGTAGCCGCGGGGGCTGACCTGGTAGGCCTTATGGAATTTACGTTCGAACTGGCGGACGGACATCCCCGTGAGCTTGGCCAGCTTGGCGATATTAAGGGCGGTGGTGAGGTTGTCCTTGATGAACTCTGCGGCGGCTTCGACCTGCAGGAACGGCTCGAGCAGGGCCTTCGTGCCTTCATAACTGCGGACGGTGCCGCAGACGCCGCAGGCGCGGCCGGAGTCGTCGAAGAGCGGGACCTTGGTGGTCTCATACCAGACGTGCTCGCCTTCGGCGTTCGGGAAGAGCTCGATGATGCGGGGCAGGGGCTGGCCCGTCTGGCAGATCTGGAGATCCTTCTTCTTGAAGGCCGCCGCCAGCTCCGGGGGGAAGATGTCGGCGTCGCTTTTGCCGAGCAGGCTGGCCTCATCGGGGCAGCCGCAGCGCTGCGCGAAAGCCAGGTTGGCCATCGTGAAACGCCCCTCCAGGTCCTTGGCGAAGAACATCACCCCGGGGAGGTGGTCGAAAACGCTCCGCAGGCTTTCCGGACGGGTGTTGCGCATCCAGTCCGAGCGGGATTCTGGCGTTTTCATACCAAGTAGGGTCTCGGGCTTTTAGCAGGTTTCAACCCGATTTTAATAGGGTCCAACGCCTACGGGGCCGTTCGCCTATCGGGAGGCCATTTGTCGCATTAAACCTCCTTGGGTCGGGCCTAATGCCATGGCCTCTCTGGGCTAATTACCTCCCCCATCCGGCCGGGAACTGCTTTTTGCTTTTGAGGTCTTCCCTATTACCCGCACCTCTACCTGCCACCGATCCACCATGACCTCCCTCAAGTCCTTCGCCCTCTGCTTCCTCGCCGCCGCCGCCGTGGCCGCGCCTGACGCCGACACGATGAAGCGCGGCCAAGCCGCCTTCACCAAGGGTACCTGTGTCGCCTGCCACCAGCCCACCGGCATGGGCCTGCCCCCCGTCTTCCCGCCCCTCGCTGGTTCGGAGTGGGTCGCCAAAAGCACGTCGATCGCTATCCGTAATATTCTCCATGGCATGCAGGGTCCGATCACTGTCAAAGGTGTCACCTACAACAGCATGATGCCCGCAGTCACCTCGCTCTCGGACAAGGAGATCGCCGATGTCGTGACTTACGTCAGCAACAGCTGGGGCAACGTGGGTCCGACCGTCACCGAGGATGAAGTGAAGGCCATCAAGAAGAAGTACGCCGACCGTAAGACCCCGTGGACTGCGGCCGAGTACGAGAAGGAGCCCAAGGAAGAGCCGGCCAAGAAGTAAGCCGGTCGTCTTCGGGCGGGGTGGCTTGACCAGCGGGGAACATCGAGGCATTTTAGGGGTTCTTACCCCTAGACATGAGTTCTTTCCCCCCTGCTTTGCCTTCCGGAGTCGTCGTGACCACCACCTTCGCGGTCGAGGGCTTCCGCGTGGTCGCCTACAAGGGACTCGTCCGCGGCCTGATCGTCCGCGCCCCGACCATCGAGCAGGGCATCATGGGCGGCCTGAAGAGCATCATCGGCGGCCAAATCGGCGCCTACTCGGAAATGTGCGAGCAGGCCCGCCAGACCGCTTACGACCAGATGGTCACCCACGCCGCCGCGATGGGAGCCAACGCAGTCATCGGGGTTTCTTACGATGCCTCGGAGGTCAAGATGAGCGCGACCGAAGTCCTCTGCTACGGCACCGCGGTGGTGATCGAACCCATCGCCTGAACTTATGTCCGACCCCACTCCTCCCCGGAGCCGCGAGCAGGTGGCTGACCTGCATTTCATGGACGCGCGGTATAAGCTGCTCGACCTGGCGGCCTTCCTCGACCGCCTCGACCGCGCCGCCGGCGGCGAAGACCACCGCGTCCGCGGCCTCCGCGCCGCGCTCCCGCTGCTCCTGGAAAAGGACGAAGGCCGCGTGGCCCGTATCTTGAACCTCTGGAGCGACCCTTCCGTCGCCCCGATCGAAAAGGCCGACACCAAGGCCGCCTCGGGCGTCTGGCCCGGCCTCAAGTAAGCCACGACCATGCGCTACATCGAACCGCACGGCCACATGGTGAGCCGCACCACCGACGACTACCAGGCCATGGCCCTCGCCGGCTGCGCCGCGATCTGCGAGCCCGCCTTCTGGGCCGGCTTCGACCGCAAGTCCGCCGACGGCTTCTACGACTACTTCTGCCAGCTCACGCAGCATGAGCCCAAGCGCGCCGCCAAGTACGGCC
>RFRI01000272.1 GCA_009924535.1 Verrucomicrobiota bacterium | reverse complement strand
GGGCCTCGAGGCGGACGGCCGTCAGCAGTCCGGGGGCGGGCGTGGCTTCGACGACGTAGGTTTCCTTGGCGGCGGTGCCGCCGGAGACGAGCCAGGAGCCGTCGTCGAGGCGCTTGAATTCCGCGTTCTCCTTGGCGGTGACAATTTCATCAGGCAACGGCTGCCAGGCCACGCCTTCCTTGGAGAAGGCGGAGCGCTGACGTTCGAGCCACTTGGCGAAGAGTTCGGGCTGCGAGGCCGGGATGTCCTTGAGCGTCTTTTCCGCGGCGGCGAGCGCGGCGGCGGTCTCATCGAGTTTCGTCTGCTGCTCCTCGGTCGGGAGCTGAAGGAGGGGCGGCGTGTTGCCCCCGCGGCGGGTCGTGCCGGCGCCGCCGAAATCACCGAGCACGCCGGATTCGTCGTTCGAGTTGAAGTAGGCGAAGAACTGGTAGAACTCCTTCTGCGTGATCGGGTCGTACTTGTGGTCGTGGCAACGGCAGCAGTTCATCGTCAGCGCCATCCAGGTGGAGCCCGTGGTCTCGATGCGGTCGATGACGTTCTCGGCGAACCATTCTTCCACGATGCGGCCTCCCTCGCCGTTGAGGCGGTGGTTACGATGGAAGGCCGTGGCCACGATCTGGTCGCGGTTGGCGTGCGGGAGCAGGTCGCCGGCGAGCTGCTCGACCGTGAAGGCGTCGAACGGCTTGTTGTCGTTGAACGCCTTGATCACCCAATCGCGGTAGGGCCACATCGTGCGCTGCGTGTCGCTCTGGAAGCCGTTCGAGTCCGCGTAGCGGGCGAAGTCCAGCCACTGCATCGCCATGTTCTCGCCGTAGTGGGGCGAGGCCAGGAGGCGGTCGAGGGCCTTGGACCATGCTTCCGAGGAGGAGTCGGCGAGGAACGCCTGCAGGTCGGCGTCGGAAGGCGGCAGGCCCGTGAGATCGAGGGCGGCGCGGCGGAGCAGGGTGGCCTTCGGGGCTTCGCCGTTGGGCTTGAGTCCCTTGGCGGCGAGGCCTTGGGCGAGGAAGGCGTCGATGGCGTTGCCGCCGGCCGGGATGGGCGGGACGGCAGGCTTGACGGGAATCTGGAAGGCCCAGTGGCCCTGGTATTCGGCGCCTTCCTTGATCCACTGTTCGACGAGGGCGATCTGCTCCGTGCTGAGCACCTTGTGAAACTCAGCGGGAGGCATGTGATCGTCGGCGTCTTTCGTCAGCAGACGCTTCATGACTTCGCTCTTTTCCGGATGGCCGGGCGTGATGGCCGGTTCGCCGGACTTGCCGCCCTTGCGCGCCGCTTCGAGCGAGTCGAGGCGGAGCTTGCCTTTCACCTTGTTCTCGTCGGGCCCGTGGCATGCGTAGCACGTGTCGGAGAAGATCGGCCGGATGTCGCGGTTGAACTGGACGTGCTCTGCGGCCGGCGCGGAAGCGAAGGCCAAGGAGGTGGCAAAGGCGAGAAGGGGGCAGTTAAGGCGCATGGGGGCTTGCGATAAAGGACAGTAAAGACCGCCGCTGGTTCATAGCAATGTGCAGTTAATAAAAAACCCCTCGAAAGAGGGGTTTTGACGGCCGATGTCGGATGGCTTACTTGGCTTCGATCGTCTTCACCGACAGGTTGCGGAAGCCCACCGGATCGTTGTGGCCGGCGAAGCCGAAGTAGCCGTGGGTATTGTCTTTCCCGGGGTGGGCGCTCTTCGCCATCACCGTGGCCATGTCGACCTTGGACAGATCGCAGTCGAGGATGAGGTAGCCGTTGAGTTCGACCTTGATGGTGGGTCCGATGACGGTGACTTCCTCGAAGTTCCATTCGCCGAGCGGGCGTTGGTAGCCGCGTTGGGCGGCGACCATGCCATAGGCCGAGCCGTGGGCTTGGCGGGGGTCGATCTTGCCCTTCACCTTCTCGTAGTTGTCGTCGAGCACCTGGATCTCGCACATCCCGACGTAGGCCGTGTTGCCTTGTCCCGGGTAGCGAATGCAGAAGCCGTTGTTGCCGCCTGCGGGTATCTTGATCTCCGAGCGGACGGAGAAATCCTTCAGGTCGTCCTTGTGGTACAGGTTGCCGCCTTTCTTCGGTTTGCAGTAGATCGCGCCATCGACGACTTCGTATTCTTCCACCGCGCCACGCCAGTCGGTGAGGTCCTTGCCGTTGAAGATCGACTTGAAGCCGGCGTTGCCATGCGAGGCGAGGATCTGATTCGCCTCGGCGCCGGCGATCTCGCGGACCGAGACATTGCGCCAGCGGATCGACGCGCCGTGGGTCTGGAGGCAGATGGGGCCCTTGGCCGGGATGGCGGCCTTGCGGTCGTAGTAATTCTCGAGGATGGCATGGTCGACGGTCTGCTTGCCGTTGAGCCAGACGCTGACGCGGGAGCCGACCATCAGGATGCGCATCGTGTTCCATTCGCCGGGAGCCTTGTCGGCGAGGATGAGCGGATCCTTGCCTGGGGCGCCTTTGCTGTTGTTCCAGAGGGCGCCGGAGCCGAGGTTGGCGTTGTTCTTGAGTTCCTTCGGGTTGGCCGGATCCCAGATCTGCACCTGCGGGCAGGCGCGGAGGTAGACGCCGGAGTCGCCGAGCGGAGCCATGTTATATTCCAGCAGCAGCTCGATGTCGCCATACTCCTTGTCGGTGGTCGCATAGGCGCCGGTGCCGGGGTTGAACAGTTCGCCGTCCTTCACGGACCAATGCTGCGGGAATTCCTCGCGCATCTTGGCGAGCATCGCGTCCTTCTTCTCGCCGCTGAGCTTGGCGACGGAGTGCGGGTTGTAGCCATGCCAGCCGGCGAGGTCCTTGCCGTTGAA
>RFRI01000271.1 GCA_009924535.1 Verrucomicrobiota bacterium | reverse complement strand
CTGGATCAATCCGATCGTCTACGCCCTCCCGATCGTCGGGGTCATCTGGTTCGGCGTCGTGCAGAGGGACCAGGACAGCCGACGGATCGCGGCGATCCTGGTGTTCTTCATCTGTGCGATCCTGTTCTGGGCGGTCTTCGAACAGGCCGGCTCGTCCCTCACACTTTTCGCGGACGACCTGACGCGTAACGAACTGATGGGGTTCGCTTTTCCGTCGTCGTGGTTCCAGTCGGTGAACTCGCTCTTCATCCTGGCGCTGGCGCCGTTGTTCGCGTGGCTCTGGGTGCGCCTTCATGAGCGTCAGCCCTCGATTCCGATGAAGTTCGTCTGGGGCTTGGTGTTCCTCGGGCTATCCTTCGCGTTGCTCGTCCCCGCCGCGCAGCTCACCGCCGCCGGCAAGGTCAGCCCATGGTGGCTGATCGCCGTCTACTTCCTGCAGACCCTCGGCGAACTGTGCCTGAGCCCCGTCGGCCTAAGCGCGATGACCAAGCTCGCTCCCGCGAAGCTGACCGGACTCGTGATGGGGATCTGGTTCCTCGGGACCGCGCTCGGCAACAAGCTGGCGGGCGTCGTCGCGGGAGAATTCAACGGGAAGGACCCGCAGGCCCTCGCTCACTTCTTCTGGCAGCAGGCGCTGCTCGTCGGCGGCATGACCGTGCTGCTGCTCGTGCTCGTGCCGTGGGTGCGCAAGCTGACGGGCGAAACCGGACCGAAAAATCAGAGCTCGGCCTGAACGCGCACCGACACGGGGCAATGGTCGGAACCGGTGACCTTGTCGTGGATATCCGGCTGGGAATATTTCAGGCCGTCGGACGTCAGGCAGTAATCCAGGCGCCAGCCGATGTTGCGGGCGCGGATACCGGGGCGATAGGACCACCAGCTGTAGCGCTTGGCTAATTCTGGATGCTGCGCGCGGAAGGTGTCCGTGAAGCCATGCTGGGAGAGCAGCTGACCGAACGACTCGCGTTCCTCGTCGGTGAAGCCCGCGTTGCGGCGGTTCGTGGACGGATTGGCGAGGTCGATCTCGGCGTGCGCGACGTTGAGGTCGCCGCAGACCACCACCGGCTTCTTCTTCGCGAGCCGGGCGAGGTACTTGCGGAAATCGGCATCCCACTGCAGGCGATAGTCGAGACGCTCAAGCTCACGCTGGGAATTCGGGACGTAGGCGCTGACCACGAAGACGCCCTTGAACTCGGCCGTCACCACGCGACCTTCGGGCGGATGATCGCCGGGGAAATCGGTCGCGACGGAAAGCGGTGCGGTCTTCGAGAGCACGGCGGTGCCGGAGTACCCTTTCTTCTCGGCTTCGTGCCAGCACTGGTGCGGGTAAGCCAGGCCGGCAATAAGCCCGACACGGTTGTCCCGGCTGCGACGGTCGCACCGGTCACCACGTCGCCGGCTGCCCCCGCCGCAACGCCTGCCCCTGCGGCCGTCGCAGCCGGGACAACCGTGTCGGGCTTATTGCCGAAAAGAACGTCGACGCGCTGCGCCAAGGTGAGCCGGACCCAAGGAGTCGCGGCGGCGACGGACACCACCGGAGCCGTGGTTACCGGCGTGGAGGCAACCGGAGCGGAAGCGGCGACAGGCGCCGTCGAGGGTGGAGTCGCGGCGAAAGGAGAATCGATCTTCGCGCCTTTGGCGACCAGCTCGGAGACTCGCTTGCCGAGTTCGACGGAGAAATCCGTGAGGGCGCTCTTGATCTCGAATTTAGCGCCCTTGGCGCGGACTTCGAGCGACCCATCGGCGAGGACTTTGGAGAGCTGGAGCACCGTGCCGGCATCGAGCGCGAGATCCTGGACCTTCTTGCCGTCGGCCATGAGCGGGACCGTGGTCGCGGCCTTCACCGTGACCGTGGTCGGCCAAAGAATGAGATGCTCGGAGATGGACTTGAAATCGATGGTCGGCTCATCGGCAACCGGGGCGCTCGGAACGACGGTGGCCGGGGCGACGGTAGCCGGGGCGACCGCGACAGCCGTCGGAGCGGGAGCCGGCGCCGCAGCCTTGGTCGTAGCAGCCACGGCCGGGACGGCCACGGGAGCCGGCGCGGCCGCGACTTCGATCGGCTTGGCGGCGCCAGGGCTGCGGCTGACGACGACGTTGAAGCTCGGCGTGAAGAAAAGAATGCCGCCGGCGCCGACGATCGCGCCGAAAAGGAAGAGGAGAAGACCTCGGAAGAAGGCTGCCATGGGAAAGTTCAGGAGCCCGCCTTGATCTCGATGACGTCGTGCGGGGCGGCTTCGCGTTGACCGGCGGGAGTGACGCGGATGTAGCGCGCGCGCTTGCGGTGTTCGGCGAGGTTGGCGGCACCGAGGTAGCCCAAGCCGCTCTGCACGCCGCCGGCGAGGGTGCCGAGCACCTGGTCGACCGTGCCGGAAACTTCCTTGAGGGCTTCGATGCCTTCGGCGGCGACCTTGCTGAACTTACCGCTGGCGGAGTGGCCGTAGCGGGCGGCGGAACCCTTGCGCATGGCTTCGTGCGATCCCATGCCGCGGTATTCCTTATAAGTCTTGCCGTTGATCTCCATCAGCTTGCCCGGGGCCTCGCGGCTGCCGGCGAGGAGACCGCCGAGGATGACCGCATCGGCGAGCGTGAGCGCCTTGACGATATCGCCGCTCTTCGTGATGCCGCCGTCGGCGAGGATGCGGACGCCTTTCTTGGCGGCGGCGCGAGAGGCGACGTAAAGCGCGGTGAGCTGCGGGATGCCGACGCCCGCGACGATGCGGGTCGTGCAGATGGAACCGGGGCCCTGGCCGATCTTGACCGTGTCGGCGCCGGCCGCGGC
>RFRI01000028.1 GCA_009924535.1 Verrucomicrobiota bacterium | reverse complement strand
GTGCAAATGTGGCGAAAGAGTATCGAGTATTGAGTATGGAGTATCGGGGGAGTGATGGCCTTGGGTAGGGTCGAGCATCCCTGCTCGACCGCGGCCGACCAAGGATGGTCAGCCCTACCTGGCTCCCGACGGCTAAGACCCGATACCTAAAAAGTTTTCCTACCCCGACCCTTAACCATCACCTTTGCACTTTTGCACAGGAGCTCCGCTCCGATTTGCACCTTTGCACTTCTAGTTAGCCCTCCGGCCATCTGGCCCTCCAATCCTCCACTCCGTGGATCCCCTTCTCCCCTTTCTCCTCCTCGACGTCCTCGTCGTCACCACGGTCGTCATCTTCATGTTCCGACGGATGACGTTCTGGCATCCGCTGACGGCCTACTTGTTATTCCATATTTATAGCTTCAGCTACCGCGCCTTCAAGATCTTCGGCGGCGCGCCCATGATGTACGTCGGCATCCCCAATGCCGAGCCAGTCACCATCGATGAAATCAACCGCGCGATGGTCTGGGCGGACGTCGCCCTGATCATCTTCGCCTGCGCAAGCCTCTGGGCCCACCTGCGCTTTGAGGCCAAGGCGGTGCAGCCTGTCGTGCGGCGGGTGATGAATCCGAACATCGCTCGTAACATCGCGATCGTCTGCCTACCCGTCGGGGCGTTCTTCCTTTATGGCATCAAGGCTGAAATCCTCGATATCTCGGCGGAAAACGCCTCGGCCGGTTACTCACAGGTGATGGCCATGTGGCCGATGGGCGCCCTGGGGCTCCTCGTCTTCGTCTTCGGCTTCCGCTGGCATCTGGTGCTACTCGTCGCCTTCTTCCTCGGGGTCGTCGCCCTGCAGGGGTACCACCGGTTCATGCTCATCCTGCCGCTCTTGTTCTTCGCGGCTTATTATCTGCAGACCACCCGCCGCCGCTGGCCGACCTTGCCGATCGTCATCGGGGCCATCTTCGTCGCCCTCATCTTTCCCCGGCTCAAATATATGGGGCAGGCCCTCCAGTATGGCGACAAGCAGGAGGCCGTCGCGCAATTCACGCAGTCCTTCTCCTTTGATGCGAAGAACAAGGACGTCGAGACGAGCGAAGAATTCCTCGATCAGTACGCCGCCGGCCTCTCTCTGATTGATGGCAATGACCGGAAATTATGGGGCTCAACCTACTTGGCGATCATCACGCTGCCAATTCCCCGCGCGTGGTGGCCGAAAAAACCGGGCTTGGCTGACCACCTCCAGGAAATTTCGACATCAGGCCGCAACTATGTCCAAGAGGGGCGTATCCTTACTTACCTCGGCGAGTCTTACATTAACTTCGGTTACCCCGGTTTCTTCTTCATTCCGGCCCTGATGGGCTACTTGCTGACCGCGTATTGCCTGCAGGCGGCTGCCGGCCCGATGCAACGGCTGAGCCGCTACGTCTATCTCGTGGTCTTCATGGTTCTGGTCCAGACCTACCGCGACGGCCTGCTTTCTATTCTCGTCTTCACCGTGGTCCACAACATGCCGATGCTCTTCACCGTCATCTGCCACATGATCCCCGGCTTCGCCAAGAAATCCCTCGACCGTCCCGCCGCCGATCCGCTCGCCGGGGTGGAGGAGGAGGAGGTTGCGGCGCGGCAACTCCAGTAGGTGCAAAGGTGCAAGCCGGCCTTCGGCCTGTGCAAATGTGGCGAAAGAGTATCGAGTATTGAGTATGGAGTATCGGGGTAGTGATGGCCTTAGGTAGGGATACGATGACATCGCATCCGTCAGACACCAAGGCGTACGCGATAGTAGTCACGTCCTTACCTCGAGATACCTGAAAGCTTTTCCTACCCCTACCCCTATCCCTAACTTGTAACCCACTTTTGCACTTTTGCACAGGAGCTCCGCTCCGATTTGCACCTTTGCACTGCCTTTAGTCCAGCCCTCCGGCCCTCGTGTCCTCCTGCCCTCGAGTCCTCCACTGTCTTCACCCATGATCCGTCACATCGTCTATGAATGCCTTCCCGGTGCTTATGCCGGAGGTGTGCAAAAAATGGTGTTCGAGCTGGCCTCCGCGCAGCGGCGCTTGGGCGCGGACGTCGAGATCTGGACGCCTGACGCGCTGCGCGCCGGGTCGACCGAGTTCTTCGACGAACTGCCGATTCGCTACTTCGCCTCGAGTCCCTTGCTGGGACTGGCCCGGTCGTTCCGGCTGAAGCAGGAGATCGCGACTTTGCCGAAGACGGCGATCCTCCACGCGCACAATACCTTCAATCCGCTCAACCTGCAGGTCGGTGCCGCCGCTGCGGAGCACGGACTCAAGGCCTTCTATCACCCGCATGGTGCGCTCGACCCCGCGCTCTTTTCGGACTGGAGCCCGAAGTCGCTGAAGAAGCGCCTCTACATCCGCGCCTTCAGCCGTCCGAACCTCAATCGCTCCGCCGGCGTCTTCGCGCTCACGCCGCTCGAGCGGAACCAGTTCCTCACGCTGGGCGTGACCGCGCCCATCCACGTCGTGCCTAATGGCATCCGACCTGTCACCGTCGCCTCGACGGAGCAGGGTCTCGCGTTGCGACGCCAGCATGGCTTGGACGCCACGGATCGCGTCATGCTGTTCGTCGGCCGGATCACCCCCAAGAAGCGCCTAGAAGACATCATCCAGGCGCTCAGCCTGCTCGGCGCTTCTGCGCCTCACCTGTTCATCGCCGGTTCGCCTAAG
Source organism: Verrucomicrobiota bacterium (assembly GCA_009924535.1). Classification (GTDB taxonomy): domain Bacteria; phylum Verrucomicrobiota; class Verrucomicrobiia; order Opitutales; family UBA953; genus UBA953. The sequence continues at coordinate 7,661 of RFRI01000028.1, read as the reverse complement.
ATCGAATCCGCCTATGGCGAAAGCCTCTTCCGCACGGTCCGTTCCTGCGGCTGCGCCGCGCGCGTGCATTGGCTCGGCTTCCTCGACGAATCCGCCAAGGCCGCGGCCTATGCGGCGTCGGATGTCTTTGTCCATGCCTCCGAATCCGAGGGCATGGCCCTTGCTATCCTTGAGGCGATGTCGGCTGGCCTGCCGGTCGTGGCCACGCGCGGCTGCTATATGACCGAAGCCGCGGCCACTGGTGCGCTCGTCCAGTGCGAGCAGGGTGCCGCCGCGCTCGCCGCGGCCGTGGCGCCTTTGCTGGCCGATCGGAAGGCGGCCCGTGCCCAGGGGCTTGTGGGTCAGGCCCACGCGCACCGTGTCCATGCCTGGGAAACACTCGCCCGCGCGACGTTGCGGATTTACGCAGAGGGGGCTCCGCATCTCTGACCATGTGTGGCATCGCCGGATATGTCGGTCGCTTCGAGCCTGCCCTGCTCGGACGGATGAATCGCGCCCAAGGCCATCGCGGGCCGGACGGCTCCGGCGAGTGGCATGACGCGCAGGTTGGCTTGGCGCACGTCCGCCTCGCGATCCTCGATCTTTCTCCGACCGGCGCGCAGCCGATGGCGGACGCCTCGGGGCGTGTGGTGCTCAGCTTCAACGGCGAGATCTACAACTACCGCGAGCTGCGGGTCCGCCTGGAGCGCCGCGGCATTATCTTCCGGGGCGACAGCGATACCGAAGTGCTGGCCAACCTCCTCGCGTGCTATGGCACCGAATGCCTGCCTTGGCTGAACGGCATCTTCGCCTTCGCCGCGTGGTATTCAGACGAGCGGAAGCTCTTGCTCGCACGTGATGCCGCCGGCGTGAAGCCGCTCTATTGGGCGGCGACTCCCGCAGGCGGGGTCTTCGCTTCGGAACTCAAGTCGCTGAAAGGTATTCCTGGGGTCGACTGGAGCCTCGATCCGGAAGCGGTCTCGGCCTACCTCACGCTCCTCTACGCGCCGGGCGAACTCACGCCGGCGAAAGGCGTCCGCAAATTGCTGCCTGGCACGTTTGCCGAATGGCGCGCCGACGGCGAGGTCCGTACCGCCAGTTTTGTCCCCGCGCACTACTCGCAGGAGATCCAGCCGTTCAAGGAGCAGGACGCCGTCGAAGCCTGCCGCCACTATCTCGGTCAGGCTGTCCGACGCCAGCTCGTCTCCGATGTCCCGCTGGGCGGATTCCTGTCCGGCGGACTCGATTCCTCCGCCATCGCGCATTATGCCGTGAAGGCGCTTGGGAATCCGGAACGGTACCCTTGCTACACCATCTGCCCTGCGGAACTGAAAGGGCTTTCCGCCGAAGGCTTCACGGAAGATTTCCCGTTTGCCCAGCGCATGAGCGCGCACCTTGGGACTCCTTTGCAGGTGGCTGATTTCGACGCCCGGGCGGTCGACGAAATCGACGCGCTCGTCTGGATGCTCGATGAGCCTACGCCCGACGTCGCCGCTTTCGCCGCGCAGGCCATCTGCCGTCACGCGAGCCGCCAAGGGGTCAAGGTACTCCTCTCCGGCGCCGGTGGGGATGACCTCTTTACTGGTTACCGTCGGCATTTAGCGCTGCGCTCCGAACGCTACTGGGGTTGGGCGCCGACCTCCGCGCGGACGCTCCTCCGTCGCAGCTTCGCCTCCGCTTCCTCGTCCGTTCCGCTCAGTCGCCGACTAGCCAAGCTCTTTCGCTATGCTGATGCGGTGCCAGCCGAACGCCTCGCCAGCTACTTCCTCTGGATCGGACAGGAGTCGTTATCCCCCGCGCTGAGCCCGCTGATGCGCGAGAGCATGGGATCCCATCGGCCGGTGGACCTGCTGCTAAGCTCGCTCGACGGATTGCCCTCCGGTGTCAGCCGCCTCAACCAGATGCTCCACCTCGAGCGTTCCCACTTCTTGGCGGACCATAACCTCAACTACACCGACAAGATGGCCATGGCCCATGGCGTCGAAGTCCGCGTGCCATTCCTCGACCCGGATCTCATCTCCTTCTCCGAGCGCCTCCCGGATGGCCTCAAGATCCGCGGCCGGGAGTCCAAGTTCGTGCTCCGTCAGGCCATGCGCGGCGTGCTGCCTGATGAGATTATTACCCGACCCAAGTCCGGCTTCGGCCTGCCGTTGCGCCAGCTCATCCATGGAGCCTATGGCGCCCGTCTCCGCGAACTTGCCGACTCCGGGCGCCTGGACGCGACAGGACTCTTCTCAGGCTCCGGAGCGATCGCCTTGCTCGAAGCCGATAAGCGCGGCGAAATCGACGCCGCTTATCCCTTGTTAGGGATTCTGTGTCTGGAGTCGTGGGTCAGGCAGTTTGCGGGGCGCTGAGAGCGCATGACTAGGTGCAAAAGTGCAACCCGCCTTCGGCTTGTGCAAAGGTGCAAAGGTGAAGGCAAATAGACTTCACCATCTTTTCCGACTAGGCACTTCTGGGCGGGTGGCTTCGAGATGAGACATCAAGGCTTGGATCTGAGATGAACACTTAACGCACAAGGGTTTCATCGTCTCATATTTGGACAAAGATATATGGCCAATCTTGGCTGCGATGTACACTAGAGTATGTACTTCTCCGCATGACCCCTTGGCTCGGCGTAGCATATCATAGAAAGTGCGGTCAGACCGACTCTCGAATCCCTCGGAGATGTTGCACATAATCGAAACGGAGGCGCGCTGCATCTGATCTTTAAGCGCCCAGTCCTTGGAGCCAGGGCCTTCTTTCAGTAACCCGTAGGCCAGCACGACGATAGCCTCAGCGGTTTTCCACGCCTCGATTTCTTCAAATTTGGTAAAGGACGCCATGCCACAGGATTGTCGCACCCTGACGAACCATCAAGACATGCAGCCGCCGTTGATTACTCATTGAAGGCTAGGTATTATCTGCCTCTCACTTTTGCACATTTGCACAGGAGCACCGCTCCGATTTGCACCTTTGCACTGCCTCTCTCTTCGTATTCCTCCGATCCTCCGGCCCTCTAGCCCTCCGATCCCATGCACTCCTCCCTCTCTAACATCCGCCTCGCGGGCGTCGCCGTGACGACGGGTTCGGTCGTGCGTGATTTTATCGCGGACGGACTGGCCGCGGGCGTGGACCGCGCCGCGCTGGAGCGCACCGCGAAGACCATCGGTCTCCGCGAGCGTCGTGTGGCCGCCGCGGGCATCACCGCGCTCGACCTCTGTGCCGATGCAACGGAGCGCCTGCTCTCCGAGATGGGCCTCGACGCGACGTCCATCGATGCGGTTATCTTCGTCACCCAGACCCCGGATCATTCTCAGCCGAACAATGCCTCACTCCTGCATGGCCGTCTCGGCCTGAGTAAGTCGGCCCCGGCCTATGACCTTTCGATGGGCTGTTCCGGTTGGGTCACTGGCCTGCACCAGGCAGCCTTGCTCTGTGCGCATGGCGGTGCCGCCCGCGTGCTGCTCTGTGCCGGCGATACCCTCAGCCGCCTGACGAATCCCGGCGATCGCTCGACGGATCCGCTGTTCGGCGACGCTGGTTCGGCGACCCTCGTCGAGAAGACCGGCCGTTCCGCGCCGCTGCACTTCGTCCTCGGAGCTGATGGGTCCGGCGCCGAAGCCATCATCGTCCGGCAGGGTGGGGCACGTCACCCCGCAGGCTCATTGGCCGAACGCACGGATGCTGAAGGCAACCGGACGCATGACGCCAACCTCGTCATGAATGGCGCCGACGTCTTCAGCTTCACCCTTCGCGAGGTGCCTAGTGCGATTGAGTCCGTGATGCGCCATGCGAGTTATGCGCCCACCACGACCGATGCGCTGGTCCTGCACCAGGCCAACCGCTTCATCCTTTCGACCCTCGCGAAGAAGACCGGCTTCACCGAAGCCCAGACCCCGATGTCGGTCGTCGAGCATTTCGGCAACCAGAGTTCGGCCTCGATTCCGTGCGCTTTGATTCACTGCCTTGGCAATCGCCTTGAAGCCGGCCCGCTGAAGGTCGTCGGTTGCGGCTTCGGCGTCGGCCTCTCCTGGGGCGCGTTCGCCGGCGAGATCGGCCCGTTGACCATTGCCCCCATTCTTTCTCTCCCCCAATGACCCGCTCCGAACAACTTAAGGCCCTGCGGGCCGACGTCGACGCGCTCGTCCACGCCGACGAAGCCACCGTCCTAGCGGCGCTGCCCCAGTGGGACTCGCTCGCGATCCTCCTCGTCGTCTCGCATTTCGAGCACGTCCACGAAATCGAGATCACCGGCGCGCAGGTCCGCGCCTGCCGCACCGTCGGCGATATCCTTAACCTGATTCACTCCCTCTCATGAAAAAACTCCTGATCGTCGGTGCCGGCGGTTTCGGCCGCGAACTCTATGTCTGGGCCAGCCAGCATCCCGACTGCGGCCGTGCTTGGACCTTGGCCGGCTTCCTGGACGATAACGCGGACGCACTCGCCGCCTTCGGACGTTTCGCGCCCGTGCAGCCGATCGCCGGCCACAAGCCCTCGGCCGACAACCTCTACCTCGCTGGCCTCGGCATGCCCCCGCTCAAGGAGCAGCTCGTCACCCCGCTCGTCGCCGCTGGTGCGGAATTCCTGACCTTCGTCCATCCGCAGGCCCATCTCGGCGCCCGCGTGAAGCTCGGCAAGGGTGTGGTCGTCTGTCCTGGGGCCATTCTTTCCGTGGATATCGAGGTCGGCGATTTCGCCATGGTGAACCTCAATTGCACCATCGGACATGACGCCTCGCTTGGCCCATGGACTTCCCTCAGCGCCCAGTGCGATATCACCGGTCATGTCCGTGTTGCGGACCGTGTGTTCATGGGCAGCCGAGCCAGCATCATTCCGGAAAAGTCCGTCGGTAGCCGCGCCATCGTCGGCGCGGGCGCTGTCGTCGTCCGGGATGTCCCTGCGGGCGTCACCGTCGTCGGCATCCCGGCGCGGATTCTCTGACATGCGGAAAGCCCTGCTCATCTTCGGCGGCGTCATGCTGGCGGGCTTGCTCGCCCTCGTGCTCCTTTCCGAGTTCGCGCCGGCGCGCCCGCGGCGTTTCACCGGTGAGCTCGGGTCGGCTTTGCCCGAAGTCCCCGGCTGGACGCGACGGGAAATTCCCATCGCCGGATCGTCGGCCGCGCTGGCCAGCGCCCAGGGCATCCTCAATTTCAGCCAGGCGAAGCAGATTCTTTATACGCGCAACGGCGCGCAGATCCTCGTGTACGTCGCCTATTGGGAGCCCGGCAAAGTGTCGGTCGTCGATGCCGGCTCGCATAATCCGGATTCCTGCTGGGTGAATAACGGCTGCGTGCGCACCGAGCGGTTGTACGCCGTCCCGGGCAGGGTAGGAGAGCGCGAGCTCCTGCCGTATGAGCTTGGCCAATATATCGTGCCTAATGGCGGGAAGCAGAATGTCGCCTTCTGGCATCTCGTGAACGGCGAGCCGAATCGATATGAAGATCAGCAGGCCGGTTGGAGGAATGGACTCATCGGCCGACTCGAACGCCTGCCCCTCGTCTGGAAAGATATCCGGGCGTATGGAATTAATCAGAAGAATGAGCAGATGTTTGTGCGGATATCCAGCGGACAGAGGGTGGAGGAATTGATGGCGGATCCGGCGAATGGCACACTCTGGCAGGCCTTGGCTCCGCTCGGGGTTTTTGGGGACCAACGGTGGAGGTAGCACTCCGGGTGTAAGTGCCAAAGTGCAACTCGCCTGCGGCTTGTGCAAAGGTGCAAAAGTGAAGGCAAATCAAGCTCACCATCTTTTACGACTCGGCACTTCGGGCCTGGTAGACTCGAGATGGGTCATCAATCCTTGAATCTGCGAGGAACATTTAATGCAAAGCGGCCTTAAGGACTCGTACTTTTCGAGCGGGATATGCCCAATCTTGGCGGCTACATAGGACAAGGTGCGGACTTCGCCGCACGACCCTTTGGCGCGTCGCAGCATATCATAGAAAGTGCGGTCAGACCGGCTCTCGAAACCCTCCGATATATTGCACATGATAGAAACAGATGCGCGCTGGATCTGATCCTTGAGGGCCCAGTCTCGCGAACCCGGTCCGTCTTTCAATAGGCCATAGGATTGCACCACGATGGACTCAGCCGTCTTCCAGGCCTCTATTTCTTCGAACTTTGTGAATGTTGTCATTGATGCAGATTTAAGAACCGCAAGACCTGCACAATTACTTCAGTAGTCATTTAGCACCCAGGATTCGCTAAGTAGTATCTGCATTCACTTTTGCACCTTTGCACAGGAGCTCTGCTCCGATTTGCACCTTTGCACTTTTAAACCCAATGCCTCTCTCCCGCCTTTACCTCTCTCCTCCCGATATCGGTTCCGCAGAAATCGAACTCGTCCTAGAAGCCTTCCAATCCAATTGGATCGCACCAGCCGGGCCGAATCTCGATGCCTTCGAGGAAGATTTTGCGATCCTTGTCGGCTCGAAACATGCGGTCGCGGTCTCTTCGGGCACCGCCGCCCTGCATCTCGCTCTGCGGCTCGCGGGCGTCGGTCCCGGAGATGAAGTCCTGTGTTCATCGCTGACCTTCATCGCCTCCGCCGCGCCCATCACCTATCTCGGGGCCAAGCCCGTCTTCATCGATTCCGAAGAACGCAGCTGGAATATGGATCCGGCGCTCGCGTGTGCCGTCATCGAGCAGAAAGCCAAGGCTGGCAAGACGCCCAAGGCCCTCGTACTCGTGCACCTGTATGGCCAGTCGGCCGATATCACGCCCATCAAAGCCTGTTGCGATCGGCACGGCGTGAAGCTGATCGAGGACGCCGCCGAGGCGCTCGGCGCGACTTATGGTGAAGCTTCGCCGGGGTCATTTGGCCTGTTCGGCATCCATTCCTTCAATGGCAACAAAATCATCACCACTGGCGGCGGCGGAATGCTCGTCACCGATGACGCCGAATTGGCCAAGCAAGCGCGCTTCCTCGCCACCCAGGCCCGCGACGCCGCTCCGCACTATCAGCATTCCACCATCGGGTATAACTACCGCCTCAGCAATATCTCAGCCAGCATCGGGCTCGGCCAACTCACGCGTCTCTCCGGAAAAGTCTCGCGTCGTCGGGCGCACTTCAAGGCCTACGCCGAAGCGTTCAAATCCCTCCCCGGCGTGACCATGCAGCCCGAAGCTCCGTGGGGAGAATCGACCCATTGGTTAACCTGCCTGACCATCGATCCCGCGGTCGCCGGCGTCACCCGAGAGCAGGTCCGTCTCGCGCTCGAAGCCGAGAACATCGAAGCCCGTCCCGTCTGGAAACCCATGCACCTCCAACCCGTCTACGCCTCCGCCGAGATGCACGGCGGCAAGGTCAGCGAACGCCTCTTCGAGCAAGGCCTCTGCCTCCCCTCCGGTGCCGGCCTGAGCGAAGAAGATCGCGACCGCGTGATCGCGTGCGTGCTGAAGTGCTTCAAAAGGTAAACGTTGAGTGCAAAAGTGCAATCGGCCTTCGGCCTGTGCAAAAGTGCAAAAGTAAGAGACATTTTCGGGTCCCAGGTCTCGGCCCTCAGGTCTCTGGTACGGGTTATCAGGTACAGGTGCGGGTGCGGGGTAAATTTCAGATCCCGAACCTGTACCTGAACACCTGAACCTGGCTCCCGACTGCCGAGACCTGAGACCTGAAAATGTCTCTGCCTTAGATAGGGTCGAGAATCCCTGCTCGACCGCGGCCGACCAAGGATGGTCAGCCCTACCTGGCTCCCGAC
>RFRI01000270.1 GCA_009924535.1 Verrucomicrobiota bacterium | reverse complement strand
TTCGAGACGCTTGGCCTGGTCGGGCGTCAGGGCGGAGGCCTTGTCGTAGAGAATAAGGAAGGGCGGGATGCCTTTGCCGGCGGCGACGTGGTTGGTCGCCGAGTAATCGGCCCAGAGCTCGGGCTTGCCGCCGAAGATCTCGCGATGGCCGTATTTCGGCTCCGGCTTGCCGGCGGCCTTGCGGTTCGCCGTGGCCAGCTCGATGACTGCCGGGATGTCGAACGTATCGGCGTCGACCGGGACGCAGCCCTTGAATATCGCGAGGGACAGTCCCTCGGCCTTCAGTGGACGTTCGTCGATGGCCAGGTAGGCGGCGAGCTGAGCGCCGGAGGAGTGGCCCATGATCACGATACGGTTGGGGTCGCCGCCGAATTCGGCGGCGTGGTCATGCGTCCAGCGGAGGGACTTCGCGATGTCGGCGAAGATTTCGTTCATCGGGACGGCCTTCACGTAGCGATGATTCGTCGCGACGAAGACGTAGCCGAGATCGGTGAAGAACTTCGGCTTCAGCTGGATGCTGGTCTTTTCGCCGCCCTGCCAGCCGCCGCCATGGATCCAGAAAATGACCGGGGTTGGCTTATCCGACTTTTTCGCAGGAGCGTAGACGTTGAGCGTCTGACGGAACTCCGTGGTATCCGCGTAGGGCACATCTGCCTTGGTCGGCGCGAGCGACGGCGGGACTTCGGCCGCGAAGAGGGATAAGGAGGCGAGGAGGGAGAGCATGAGAAAAAGGGGTAGGGGTAGGGGTAGGCCGCGGGTTTACTTCGGTTCGAGGGTGATTGTGTTGCCCTTGATCGAGTATTTGAAATCGGCGAGGATGGAGAGGTGTTTCATCAGCTGGCCGACGGTGACGTTCTTGAGGCTGAGGCTGACGATACGTCCTTCGAGTTCTCCCTTCGGGTCGATGAAGGTCATGTCGATGAGCTCACCTTGGTTGTAGGCCGAGGCGCGGATGACCCGGATCACGCTGAGCAGCGTGGCGTCTTTAAGCTCGAATTGCTCGAACTTGACCGCAGCGGCATCCTTGGCCGGGAAGGGCTTGGGAAGCGTCCGGACGGTGGACGGTGCCGGCTCTTTCGTCTGGGCGAAGACCGGCGTCAGGGTGAGTGCGAGAAGGGCGAGGGCGAGGCGCATGGGATGAAACTGGCCGAGGTGGGGCGGCGGATGAAGGATAAAAGCACTATAGGCGGGCAGGGGCGCGGATTCGGCCAACTAACCCCTTTCCTTCGATTAATAATAGGGTTACCAAATCCCATGCCCCTGATGCGTCTGCTCGCTTCACTCTGCCTGGCGTCCGGCGTCATGGCGGCCGAACCGGGGTTGGTCCGTTCCGAGTTCATCTTCGAGGCGAACCCCGTGCCGAGCTGTCATGCCACGACGATCGTGGAAGCGAAGGATGGCGCGCTCGTCGCCGCGTGGTTCGCCGGAGAGGCGGAAGGTAAGCCCGACGTCTCCATCTGGACGGCGCGTCAGGTCGACGGCAAGTGGTCGCCGCCGGTCAAGGTCGCCGAAGGCATCCAGGCCGACGGCAAGCGCTTCCCGTGCTGGAATCCGGTGCTCTTCCAGCCCAAGGAAGGCCCGCTGCAGCTCTATTACAAAATCGGCCCTAATCCGGTCGAATGGTGGGGGTTGCTCCGTCTGAGCGAAGACAACGGTAAGACTTGGGGTGCCGCCCGCCGCCTACCGGATGGCATCCTCGGTCCAATCAAAAACAAGCCCGTGCAGCTGAAGGATGGAACGATCCTGTCGGGTAGCAGCGCCGAAGGATTCAAGGTCGGCCCATCGTGGCAGATTCATTTCGAGCGTAGTCGCGACAATGGCCTCACCTGGGAGAAGATTGCGGTCGAGCAGCCAGCGACTGGACCGGCGTCAATTCAACCGAGTATCCTGTTCCTGCGCGATGGCGGACTCATGTCGGTCGGACGCACCAGGAACGCCAAGGTCTTCAGCACCGTTTCCAATGACCAGGGGTCGACCTGGTCGAAGGTGGACCTCACTGACCTACCTAATCCGAATTCCGGGACTGATGCCGTGACCTTAAAGGATGGACGTCATCTCCTGATTTATAACCACACCGCCAAGGGACGTAGCCCCCTCAATCTGGCAATCAGCAAGGACGGGATCGTGTGGGAGGCCGCGCTGGTGCTCGAGGATGAGCCCAAGGCCGAGTTCAGCTACCCCGCCATCTTCCAGTCCGCCGACGGACTCGTCCATGTCACGTATACCTGGAAGCGTAAGCTCGCGAAGCATGTCGTCATCGACCCGTCCAAGATTATCGCCCGTCCCATGGAGGGAGCCGCTTGGCCCAAGGCGCCGGCTGGTCAGTCCGACAATGGCGGCCTCGAGCGTCTCAAGTATAACAACCCGGGGCTGGTCGTGGATCTCGGCGTCGGCCTGTGGGCCTGGCCATTGCCCATGGACCTTAACGGTGACGGCAAATACGAACTCATCGTCAACTGCCCCGACAAGCCGTCGAACGGCGTCTACGTCTTCGCGGCAGGGGCGGATACCGCGAAGAAGCCCATGCCCGTGTTCAAGCCCGGCGTGCGCATCAGCAAGGGCCTGCAGAACGTCGAGCTCAGTTGGGATGCGGACGGTAAGCCCCGCGTGCTATCTCCGGGCGTCGAGTACCCTGATTTCGCCAAGACCGGCTTGGAGCTCGGTAAGAAGCTGCCGCTGCCGACGAATATCCATCCCAACAAAGTCCGCGCTAATATGTGGAAGTTCGTCGATTATGACGGCGACGGTAAGACCGATGTTATCGTCGGAGTCGGCGATTGGACCGACTACG
>RFRI01000269.1 GCA_009924535.1 Verrucomicrobiota bacterium | reverse complement strand
TACTGGGATCCGGCGTCTTCCGGTGGCTCCACGATGACCCGTTCGGGCATCGTCCCGACGACTTATTTCGACGAGAACGGCGGCAACGCCGGTCCGTTCCGCGCCGACAACCTCGTCAACTGGGGGAACTGACCTCTCGCTCGAGAGGCTTCCGTAACAGGAAGGCCAGTCCGACGCAGAGCAACCACGCCAAGGCGGCGGTGGCGAGGGTGTGCGAGAGGAAGTGCTCGCCGCGGGCAACCTGGTAAAAGCCCATCCAGCAGCCGACGCCCAAGCCCAACGCGAGGCCGCGCCAACGGCGGGCCTTCAGAATCCAATAAAGTCCCAGCAACGCGAAGCCACCGCTGGCATGCCCAGCCGGAAACGCATGGCTGGGATAGCCCGCCGGCTTGGCCTGGAAAAGCAGGAGGTGATCATAGGTGCCGCCGAAAGCCTTGAGTTCCAAGGGCGTCGCCATGCCGGTGACCGCCCGAAGCTGCGTGCAGACGACCGAGACCACCGCGAGGCAGGCGAGGAGATACAAGGCGCGAACACGCACGCGTTTCGCGAAGAGTGCGGCGGCGATCAGCAGCAACGCCCAGATGATGATGAGCGCCTTCGGGCCATCGTAGGCCAACGCACGCCCAAGCGAGCCCTCATGCGGGATCAGCCAGACCTTGCCATTCCAGAAGAAAGACTGGAACCAAAGGTCGAGGGCCTCGCCCCCCAGTCCAGGCAGGCCGAAGAAGACCACGATCGCCAGGATCGTGATCGCGGGCGCGACGAACGCGCGTCGGTCAACGTGCGGGATTCTGGAGTCCGCCATGGTTGAAGAGGTCGTCGGTACCTTGGTAATGGATGATCGCCTCGTCCACCGCCGCGGTGTCAGGCGCAGCCAACGGTGTCAGCGCGCCGGTGGCGAGGTCGGCCTGATACTGGACCGCCTGGCGCACGGGCTTCAGCACGGTCAGCAGTCCGTCGGGGCGCAACACGGCGACCTTCTGGTAATTGCTGATGAAGGCACGCGGGCGGAAGGACGGGCTGAGCGCGTCGTTGCCGACGAAGCGGGAAAGGTAGTTCGCGCCGAGGAGTCCGAGCACCGTGGGAGCGGCGTCGATCTGGCTCATCATCGTGTCGAACTTACGCGGGGCGATGTTGCCCGGCGACCAGATGAAAAGCGGGATCTCGTACTTACGGATCTCGAGCTCGCGCTTACCCGCGACCGAGGCGCAGTGGTCGGCGACGATCACGAAGACCGTGTCCTTGAACCAAGGCTTGGCCTGCGCGGCCTTGAGGAACGCGCCGATCGCGAAATCGGTGTAGGCCACCCCGCCCTCGCGGTCGATCAGCTTCGGGTCGATCTTGCCCGCCGGCCACGTGTAAGGGCGGTGGTTCGACGTCGTCATCACGAAATGATGGAAGGGCTTGCCGGCCGCATGGGCCTTGTCGGCTTCCTCCAGCGACCAGCCGAACGCATCTTCGTCGCAGGCGCCCCAGGCATTGCCGAAGGTCGCCTTCTTGCCGGCGGCTTCCTGACGCGGCAGATCCACCACCCGGTAGCCATTGGCCCCGAAGAAGTAGTTCATGTTGTCGAAGAAACCGTCGCCGCCGTAGATGAAGGCCGTGTCGTAACCCTGCGTGCGCAGCACCGAGCCCAGCGTCGTGAGGTCTTCGCAACCCTTGCGACGCAAGACGGACTGGCCGGGGATCGGCGGGATCGAAAGCGTCAGCGCTTCCATGCCGCGCACGGTGCGCGTGCCGCCGGCGTAGCAACGGGAGAACCAGAGCGACTCGCGGGAGATGCGATCGAGGTTAGGGGTGAGGTTCTTCGCGCCGTACTCCGGCGAACCGTAGCAGCCTAGGAACTCCGCGCTCAGGCTCTCGACCGTGATCTGGATGACGTTGAGGCGACGCGCGTCAGGACGACCGGCCGGCCTGATGCGGCGGGTGATGTCGTTGAGGTCCGTGGTCGTAGGTTCGCCCCCCTGGGCGACGAGCGTCGTGCGCAGCTGCGCGACGGCGTCCGGGCGTGAAGGATAGAAGCGCTTCCATTCCAGCTGATTGGCCCAGAAGGCGGCCAGGAAGGCGTATTCGCCGTTCTTCGCGAGCTCGGTGTCGTAACTGTTATCCCAGCCCGGCTGCGGGTCACCCATATGGCGCAAGCCCGCCGTGAGGCGTTCGCCGACGGAGGTATGGGCGGTCGAAGCGGCCCGGAGGTCGCGACGGCCGACGAAGTAAGCGACCAGCAGGATCGCGAGCAACGGCGCGAGCAGCACGGCGAGATTGCGCCAGCGGGGGGTGATGTCGGTGGCGGCGCCTTCGTCCCAGCGGCGGACGAAGCCCAGGCGGCGCCAAAGCAGGAAGAGCCCCGTCGCGACCGCCAGCACGACGGCGATGATGAGCGGAAGATTATAGGACTCCTTGATGTTCTTCACCACCTCGGTCGTGTAGACCAGGTAGTCGACCGCGATGAAGTTGAAGCGGACGCCGAACTCCTCCCAGAAGAGGATCTCGGAGATCTTCCAGAACGTGAAGAGGAAGGCGCCGAAGCCCCAGGCGACGACGAGGGGGAACCGCCAGAAACGCGCCGGCCACAGGGCCGACAGCAGGCCGAGGGGAAGCGTGAGGAACCAAGCCATCACGAGGTCGAAGGTGAAACCCACGAACAAGGCGCCGAACGTCGCGAGCCCCCAGGAGACCGACCCGGCGCTGGCGAACAGGAAACCCACGCGGAGGACGGTGCCGAGCAGCACGTAGGTCAGGGCGAGGAGCAAGGTGCCGCCTTGCCGTGATTCCAGGATGCGCGCGAACAAGGCTTTCACGGGGCCAATATGCCCAAAA
>RFRI01000268.1 GCA_009924535.1 Verrucomicrobiota bacterium | reverse complement strand
TTCGATGATCCTCTTCGCCTGGGGCGAGAAGATGCAGCGGCACGACGATCACTGAGCCTTCGGGGCGAGGTCGCTGACCCAGCCAACGAGGTAGCGTTTGCGTTCAGACGACCAGCCGTAGTGGATCCGCAGGCGCTCGCCCGCAGGATTCGGCTTGGTGTCGATCGTTGCGTTGAGGCGGACCTTGTGGCCCGCGTGTACGACGACCAGCGCCGCCTTGCCGGTGAGACCCTGGCGGGTCGGGTGGCGTAGGTGAGGCGGAATCTCGTCGCCGTCGCACGCGCTGCCATGGCCGCCTTCCATCCGCACCATGCGCATGAAGTCCAAGGCGCGCATGGCCGAGTGGATGTGCTCGAAGCAATCGAACTCGCAGGCCATCCCGGCGTCGACGGCCGATTCGAGGATGACGTGATCCTCCATGCTGGGCATGCAGCACGCCCACGCGAGGAAGTGGCCTACGTTCGGCTGGTGGCCCGGCACGCGGTGGCCTTGGATCTCCTGTTTCGGCCGGCGGACTTTTTCCTCCCGGACCTCCGGCCCGAGGCCGGTCACGATCGCCTGGACGACCGCTTTGTCCGCGGCGCGGAAATCGAGGGTGACCTCGTTCGTCCGGCCATCGACGCCGGTTGGCCCCGAGTCGTCACCGGCGATGCGCACGCCGATTTCGCCATGGAGCTCCGGTCCGCTCAGGCGGACGCAATCGCCGTGAGCCGGCAGCACGAAGAACGTGGGCAGGCCTTCGCCCGCCCCGCCGAGGGCCTCGAGGCGTTCGCGGAGTTTCATGGCGGGAAACGGAGTGCGCAGGCGACGGCGGAGGAGTGGGCGAGGGCGGCTTGGAGGAGAAGAGCGGCGTTTCATGGGTTGGTTTTGAGAAGAAGAGAGGGTGTCCCTGCCGTGCGGTCCGTGGTGAAACGGCGCGCGGCTGGAAGGATGAACAATAGAATGGAGGAATCGGACAGGGACGCCGGGGTGGGCGGAGAACTGGCCGAGGACGCTACTATGCCCGGCGGCCGAGGGTTGTCCAGCGGGCCGCCGGAGGTTTTTTAAAATAATATAACCCCGCGATTTACGGGCAAAAAGAAGGGCTCCCCGGTCGGGGAGCCCTCGGGGGCCGTCGGCTGGCTAGGTCAGCGGGCCTTAGACGCCACCGGGATGCGCATCCCGTAGAAGCTCCGGTAGACGAAGAAGAGGGCGACCAGGAAGATCGCGCTACCGAGCGCAAGCCGGGGGCCAGCTTCCATCTTCACCGCGATCTCAACAGCGAGCAGGCCGAAGAGCGTCGTGAACTTGATGACGGGGTTAAGCGAGACCGAGGAGGTGTCCTTAAACGGGTCGCCGACCGTGTCGCCCACCACCGTCGCCTCGTGCAGCTTGGTGCCCTTGGCCTTAAGGTCGACCTCGACGATCTTCTTGGCGTTGTCCCAGGCGCCGCCAGCGTTGGCCATGAAGATGGCCTGGAAGAGGCCGAAGAACGCCATGCCTACCAGATAGCCGATGAAGAAGAACGGGTCGAAGAGCGCGAGGGACAGCGAGAAGCAGAAGATGACGATGAAGATGTTCGTCATACCCATCTGCGCGTACTGCGTGCAGATGCGGACCACTTCCTTGGAGGACTCGGTCGTCGCCGTGGTCACGTCGAGGTTCATGTTCTCCTTGATGTAGACCACCGCCCGGTAGGCGCCAGTAACGACCGCCTGCATGGAGGCGCCGGTGAACCAGTAGATGACCGCGCCACCCATGAGGAGGCCCATCAGGGCTTCCGGGTGCACGAGCGAGAGCTTCTCCAGGACGTTGAACTTCGCGTCCAGCGACTGGTAGTGTTCCTGCAGCATCATGATGATGCCGAAGACCATCGTGGTCGCGCCGACGACGGCGGTACCGATGAGTACAGGCTTGGCGGTTGCTTTGAATGTATTGCCTGCGCCGTCGCCCTTCTCGAGCTGGTGCTTGGCGCCCTCAAAGTCTGGGCGGAAGCCAAAGTCGCGCTCGAGCTCGGCGGCGATACCCGGCTGCTTCTCGATCTGCGAAAGTTCGTAGACCGACTGGGCGTTATCGGTGACCGGGCCGAACGAGTCGACCGCGATGGTCACAGGGCCCATACCCAAGAACCCGAAGGCGACGAGGCCGAAGGCAAAGATCGGTGCCGCGAAAGCGAAGCGCGCCGGCATTAGGCCGGCGACAGCCGGATGGGCGGAGAGCAGGTAGGCGCCGAACATCAAGCCGAGGATGCAGAGTCCGGTCCAGAAGGCGGAGAAGTTACCCGCGACGAGACCCGAGAGGATGTTGAGCGAGGCGCCGCCTTGGTCGGATGAGGTGACGACCTCCTTGACGTGGCGGCTCTCGGTCGAGGTGAACACCTTGGTGAACTCAGGAATGAGGGCGCCGGCGAGCGTGCCGAGCGAGATGATCGTGGACAGCACCCACCAGAGGCCACCGCCTTGGTCGGCCAGCAGGAAGTAGCTGGCGAGGTAGGTGATCGCGATCGAGACAAGGGAGCTAATCCAGACCAGGTTCGTCAGCGGTTGCTCGAGGTTGAAGTCCTTAGCCTGGCCCCAGACGGCCCGGCTCACGGCGTCGTTGATCCAGTAGCTGAGCAGGGAGGTGATCACCATCAGGATACGCATGGCAAAGAGCCAGATGATGAGGGTCGCACACAAGGCGGGGTTGGCGGCTAGGGCCAGCGCGAGGAAGGCGATGAGTGCCACGCCGGTGACGCCATAGGTCTCGAAACCATCGGCGGTCGGGCCGACGGAGTCGCCGGCGTTGTCGCCCGTACAGTCGGCGATGACGCCAGGGTTGCGCGGGTCGTCTTCCGGCAGC
>RFRI01000267.1 GCA_009924535.1 Verrucomicrobiota bacterium | reverse complement strand
AACCGCTTACCGCCAACCGCTTGGGCGTTCCGCCTCTCCATCATTGACCCTTCCGCCCTTTTTCCCTCCCTCCTACCAATGTCCACTGCTCTCCTGTTCTCCGGCCAAGGCGCCCAAGTCGTCGGTATGGGTAAGTCCCTGTACGAAGGTTCGGCCTCCGCCAAGGACCTCTACGACCGCGCTGCCAAGGTACTGCCGTTCGACCTCCGTCAGGCCTGCTTCGAAGGCCCGGCTGAGCTCCTGACCGAGACCCGTGTCTGCCAGCCCGCCCTCTACGTCCAAGGCTACGCCATCGCCCAGATCCTCAAGGAGCGCGGCAAGCTCAACGACCTCAAGGCCTGCCTGGGTCTGTCTCTCGGCGAACTGACCGCCTACGCCTTCGCCGGCGTCTGGGATTTCGAGACCGGCCTCAAGGTCGTCGCCGAGCGCGGCCGCCTGATGCAGCTCGCCTGTGATCAGACCAAGGGTGGCATGGCCGCAGTCATCGGCGGCACACGCGACGAGATTTTTAAACTCTGCGCCGCGTTCGATATCGATGCCGCGAACTTCAACTGCCCCGGCCAGGTCGTGATTTCTGGCGACGCCGAGAAGGTCGCCCAGGCCGTCGCCCGCGCCAAGGAGTTCGGCGCCTTCAAGCTCGTGAAGCCTCTCGTCGTCGCGGGAGCCTACCACAGCCGCCTGATGGAGCCCGCCCGGCAGGCCTTCGAAGCCTTCCTGCAGGGCGTCGAGTTCAAGCGCCCCCAGGTCACCGTCTACTCGAACACCACCGGCGGCACGCTCGCCGAGCCCGCCGATCTGCGCGCCGCGCTGGTCAAGCAGGTCGTCTCCTCGGTGCTTTGGGAAGACGATTGCAAGGCCGCGGCCGACACCGGCATCGCCCAGTTCTACGAATGCGGCCCCGGCGGCGTCCTGGCCGGCATGATGAAGCGCTCCGCGCCTGCGGCTCCCGTGGCTTCCCTGCACGAGTTCGCCGATATTCCCGCCTAATCCCCTTCCGGAGGGGGCTAACGCTGGACAAGCGCCCCGTCCGCAGTCCTATTAAGCCCTTTCCCCCTTCACCGTGTCCTTAGACCACATCCGCAACTTCTGCATCATCGCGCACGTCGACCACGGCAAGACGACCCTTTCCGACCGCCTGCTCGAGCACACGAAGACGATCGAGAAGCGCCAGATGAAGGAGCAGCTCCTCGACGCGATGGACCTCGAGCGCGAGAAGGGCATCACGATCAAGTGCCACCCGGTGACGATGAACTTCACCGCGCCGGACGGCAAGCAGTACATCCTCAACCTCATCGACACCCCGGGTCACGTCGACTTCGCCTACGAAGTCTCCCGCTCCCTCGCCGCCTGCGAAGGCGCGGTGCTCCTGATCGACGCGTCCCAAGGTGTGGAAGCCCAGACGGTCGCCAACGCCACCCTCGCGATGAACCAGGGACTCGAGATCGTCCCGGTCATCAATAAGGTCGACCTCCCGAGCGCCCGTCCGGAGGAAGCCCGCCGCCAGGTCGAGGACATCCTCACCATCCCCGCGCAGGACGCCGTCCTCGCCTCGGGCAAGTCCGGCATCGGGATCGACGAGATCTTCGCCGCGATCATCAAGCGCGTGCCGCCGCCCCGCTGGTCGGAATACCCGCAGCACCGCGCGCTCGTCTTCGACTCGCTCTTCGACTCCTACAAGGGGGTCATCAGCTATGTCCGCGTCTTCTCGGGCACCTTCAAGGCCGGCCAGACCATCGAGCTGATGTACAACGGCGTCCGCTCCGTCATCAAGGAGGTCGGCATCTTCGCTCCGAAGATGAAGCCTCAGGACGAACTCGGCCCGGGTTGCGTCGGTTACATCGTCATCAATATCCGCGAAGTGGCCGACGTGAAGGTCGGCGACACGATCACCCTCGCCAGCGACCCCGCCAAGGAGCCTGTCCCGGGCTTCAAGGAAGTCCGTCCGATGGTCTTCAGCGGCATCTACCCGCTCGACACCGCCGACTACGAGAAGCTCAAGACCTCGCTCTCCAAGCTCGCGATCAACGACTCCTCGCTGACCTATACCGCCGAGAGCTCGACCGCGCTGGGCTTCGGTTTCCGCTGCGGCTTCCTCGGCCTCCTGCACATGGAGATCGTCCAGGAGCGTCTGCGTCGCGAGTACGACCTCGACATCCTTTCGACCTACCCGTCCGTCGTCTATAAGGTCTACACCACGGACGGCGTGGAGCATATCCTCGACAACCCGGTCGTCATGCCGGACCCGTCCGCCATCGAGCATATCGAAGAGCCGACGATCCGCGCCCATATCCATATCCCTGGCACCTCGATCGGCGACATGCTCACGCTCGTCCAGGAGAAGCGCGGCATCTGCGAACGCACCGAGACCATCGACGGCGACCGCGTCGTCCTCGTCTGCCTCCTGCCGCTCAACGAGATCCTCGTCGACTTCAACGACCGCATGAAGTCCATCACCCGCGGTTACGGCTCGATGGACTACGAGCTCGGCGAATACGTCACCTCGGACCTCGTGAAGATGGACATCCGCGTCAACGAGGAGCCGGTCGACGCCTTCTCCTCGATCGTGCACGCCTCCAAGGCCGAAGGCCGCGGTCGCAATCTCTGCGAGAAGCTCAAGGAGCTCCTCCCGCGCCAGCTCTTCAAGATCGCCATCCAGGCGGCCGTCGGCTCCAAGGTCATCGCCCGCGAGACCATCGGCTCCGTCGGCAAGGACGTGACCGCGAAGTGTTACGGCGGCGATATCTCCCGTAAGCGCAAGCTCCTCGACAAGCAGAAGGAGGGCAAGAAGCGCATGAAGCAGATCGGCAAGGTCGATATCCCGCAGGAAGCCTTCATCAAGA
>RFRI01000266.1 GCA_009924535.1 Verrucomicrobiota bacterium | reverse complement strand
CGACAAACTTTGCGCCCGGCTGGAGGAACTGAAGGCCATGGCGATCGACCTGCTCCCGCCCGGCCTGCACAACGCCGCGAAGACGCACAAGGCCCCGCTCGAGACTCTCAAGCTGATCGCGCAGCTGGCCGACTGATCATTTCGTTACCGCCGAGCAGGCATGCGAAAAAGGGGCCCGCCTCCTAAAAGCTTTAGTAACTCCGCCACACTTGTGGGGTTATTTCACATGATGAAGTCCCTCGCCTTCCTTTTCCTATTGCTCACGCTCCTCTCGCCTGCCGCCGAGCGACCCAACATCCTCGTCATCGTCGGCGACGACATGGGCTACGCCGACGTCGGCTTCCATGGCTGCAAGGACATCCCGACCCCGCATCTCGACGCCCTCGCGGCCTCCGGTGTGCGCTTCACCAACGGCTACGTGACGGGGCCGTACTGCTCGCCCACGCGCGCCGGCCTGCTCACCGGGCGCCAGCAGACGCGGTTCGGCCACGAGTTCAATCCCGCCGGCGCCCATGGCCTGCCGCTCACGGAATCCACCCTGCCCGACCATCTCAAAGAAGCCGGCTACGTCACCGGCATGGTCGGCAAATGGCACCTCGGCTCACTGCCCGCCCAGGTCCCGCAACAACGCGGATTCACCGATTTCTACGGCTTCCTCGGCGGCGCGCACAGCTACTTCAACGCCGGCGGTATCCTACGCGGCACCGAGCCGGTCAAGGAACTCGACTACACCACCGACGCCTTCGGCCGCGAAGCCGTGGCCTACGTCGAGCGTAACAAAGGCAAGCCCTGGATGCTTTACCTGGCCTTCAACGCCGTCCACACGCCGATGGACGCGACCAAGGAACGCCTGGCGAAATTCGCGTCGATCGAGAACAAGACCCGCCGCACCTACGCCGCCATGATGTCGGCGATGGACGACAACATCGGACGCGTGATCAAGGCCCTGAAGGACACCGGCCAATATGAGAACACCCTCGTGACCTTCATCAGCGACAACGGCGGCCCCACCATGAACGGCGTGACCGTCAACGGCTCCGTGAACGCTCCGCTCCGCGGCTCCAAGCGCACGACGCTCGAAGGCGGCATCCGCGTTCCCTTCGTCATCTCCTGGCCCGCCCGCCTCAAGCCCGCGGTCTTCGACCCGATCGCGGTCCAGCTGGACCTGCACGCCACCGCCCTCGCCGCGGCCGGCGTGCCGGCCAAGGCCGAATGGAAGCTCGAAGGCGTGAACCTGCTCCCCTACCTCTCGGGCGAGAACAAGGCCGCCCCGCATGACGCGCTCTACTGGCGCTTCGGCGAGCAGATGGCCATCCGCCAAGGCGACTGGAAACTCGTCCGCTACGACACCAACGCCGACACCAATGCCGGCCGGGGCAAGAAGCAGCCGACCTCCTCGGCCAGGCTGTACAACCTCGCGACCGACATCCACGAAGACAAGGACCTCTCCGCGGAGATGCCCGACAAGGCCAAGGAACTGCAGGCCCGCTGGGACGATTGGAACAAGGCGAACGTCAAGCCGCTCTGGGGCTCCGGCGCGGGCGACAACGACGGGCCTGAACCCGGCGAGGCGAAGAAGGGCAAGAAGAAGGCCGCGAAGTAAGCCCGCCCTATCGTTTCAGGTGCTTGTCCAGGAATCCCTGGATGAGCGCACGCGACTCGGCGCTGTCGAACTCTCGACCGCCGTGGCCGGCTCCGGGCAGCAGCTTCAAGGTCGATTCCACGCCGACGGATTGGAGGGCCGCATGCAGTCGCTGGCTCTGGTCGACGGGAACAGAAGTATCCGCCGTGCCATGCATGATGAGGAACGGGACGTCGTCCTTGGTCACCTGATGCAAGGCGCTGACGGCCTTGGCCTTTTCGGGCTGATCCATGACGATGCCGCCGAGCAGCAAGGCGCCGTTCGCCTTGGCGAGCTCCGCCCGCGTCCGTTTCTCCGAAAGCACATTGGGCGGCATGGTCAGGAGGTCGGTCGGACCATACCAGTCGACGACGGCTTTCACCTTGTCGCCGGGCGGCAACGTCAGCGTGCCCCACAAAGCCACCACATGACCGCCGGACGAACCCCCGATCGCGGCGGTACGCTCGGCGTCGAAGCCATATTTGCCGGACTCCTGGCGCAACCAACGTAAGGCCGCGATCGGATCCTCGATCTGCGCCGGCCAAGGATGTTCAGGCAGGAGCCGGAAATCGAGGCTCGCCACGGCATAACCCTTGGCGGCCAGCCATGAGACCGGACAACCGGCTTTCGTCCCCTTGCCCCACCCTCCGCCATGCACCCAGATGACCAACGGCATCGGCGCGGCCGACTTGGCGGTCGGACGATAGAGGTCCAGCTTGAGGCTGACGCCTTTCACCTGGGCATACTCGAGGTCACGTGAGACCTCGACCCCTTCGGGCAATTTGGGAGCGGCGCCAAGCGCCATGGCCGCACCGAAGCACAACAGGAAAAAGGTCCTCATTTCTTCTTGGCCTTGGCTTTTCCGGCAGGACTTTTCTTGATGAGCTGGATCTCGACGTCGTTCTTGAGATCGTCGCCCGGCGTACTACGGCCTCGCGCGATGAGCTTCTCGAGTTCCGCCTTCATGGCGGCCACGCGCTCGGGGAACTCGGCCTGCAGGTTGTTCCGTTCGCCCGGATCCTTCGAAAGATCGAACAGCTGCACCGGTGGCAGGCCGGCTTCTTCCGCACCCGGCTTCGGGGAACTCCAACCGCCGGAACCGGCGCTGAGGCAGAGCTTCCACTGGCCATCCCGGATCGCGAAGCTGCCATTGATGGATTGGCTGACGATGCCTTGTCGCACCGACTCCTTTTCGCCCCGCAAGATCGGCAGGAAACTCACGC
>RFRI01000265.1 GCA_009924535.1 Verrucomicrobiota bacterium | reverse complement strand
CGATGGACTTCGTGAGCAGGGTCTTCAGCGTCGCGAGTTCGTTGGCGTCAGGTTCGCGGGAGAGACAGAGCGAGAAAGCGAAGCGCAGGCGCGTGTCATCCGTCGTGCCGCCTTCCTTGAGTAGGCGACGGGCGAGGGCCTGGCTGGTCTCGACAAAGACCGGATCGTTGAGCGTCACGAAGGCCTGCAGCGGCGTATTGGAGCGGCCGCGGCGAATCACGCAGGTCTCGCGGTTCGGGGCGTCGAACGTCGCGAAGCTCGGATAGGGCGTGCTGCGGCGGGTGTCGGTGTAGAGGCTGCGACGGTAGCGGTCTTCACCGGTGCTCGTCATCCAGTCGCCCGAGCCGCCGAAGGCGATGCTCAGGCCGAGGTTGGGGCGGATCGGTCGGACCGGCGCGCCGTACATCTTCGCGCTGAGGAGTCCGCTGACGGCGAGGGCCTGGTCACGGAGCATTTCGCCGGAAGGACGGAAGCGCGGGCCGCGGGCGACGAAACGGTTATCGGGGTCTATCTCGTTAAGCTTGGCGCTGCTGGCGGAAGACTGGCGATAGGCGCGGCTGTTGAGGAGAAGCGACAGCATCTTCTTCGTGTCCCAGCCCGATTCGACGAACTCGGCGGCGAGCCAGTCGAGGAGTTCCGGGTGGATGGGAAGGTCGCCCTGGCTGCCGAATTCTTCGCTCGTACGCACGATGCCCACGCCGAAGACCGTTTCCCACAGGCGGTTCATCGTCACGCGGGCGGTGAGGGGGTTGTCGCGGCTCGCGATCCAGCGGGCGAGGCCGAGACGGTTCTTCGGGAAGGATTCGTCCCAGCGGGCGAGATGGGTCGGCACGCCTTCTTCGACCAGATCGCCGAGGGCCTGCCAGTTGCCGCGCAGCTGGATGAAGGTCTTGCGGCGTTGGGCTCCGGTGAGGTCCTGCATGATCGGCACCGTTACCGGCTTGGAAGCGGCGATCTTCTTCTTCAGGTCGTCCGCGGCGAAGCGTTCGGCTTGGGTGGCCGGCGAGACGTTGCGGACGTAGTAATCGCTGAGGAGTTTCAGTTGGGCCTTCGTGCGCTTATCTTTCGGTGCGTCGAGGGCGGCCTTGAGTGGCTTGTCCGTCAGTTTCGGGCCTTTGGCCAGCCATTCGTCGAAACCGACGACCCAGGCGGGGTTCGGCTTCTTGAAGACGGCCTCAGCGACGACGGCGTCCTTCATCCACTGCTCGCGCTGGGCTTTCACGCCGGGCGGGTAGATCTCGTGGAGCGGGACTTCGTCCTTCTTGTCGCTGTCGGCGCTCTGGTTGAGGAAGGCGTACGAGCGGAAATATTCCGTGATCGTGATCGGGTCGTACTTGTGGGTGTGGCACTGGGCGCACGCCATCGTGGTGCCCATGAAGACGGCGTAGGTCGTATTCACGCGGTCGATGACGGCGGCGTTGCGGAATTCCTCGTCGCTCGTGCCGCCTTCGTTCTGGGTCATCGTGTTGCGATGGAAGGCCGTGGCGATGAGCTGGTCTTCGGTCGGATTCGGGAGCAGGTCGCCGGCCATCTGGTCGATGACGAATTGGTCGAAGCGCTGGTTCTGGTTGAGCGCCTTGATGACCCAATCGCGGTAGGCCCAGATCTCGCGGCCGGGGTCGCTCGGGTAGCCGGCGCTATCGGCATAGCGGGCGAGGTCGAGCCACTGGCGGGCCCAGTGTTCGCCGTAGGCCGGCTTGGCGAGGAAAGCAGCGACGATGTCATCGTGCTTGGCGGAGGAGAGCTTCGCGACTTCTGCGGGCGTGGGCGGCAGACCGGTGATATCCAGGGCGAGGCGGCGGATGAGGATGGCCTTGGGCGCTTCTGCGGACCAGGTCAGGCCTTCCTTCTTCTGGCGTTCGGCGAGGAACGCATCGACGGGATTGACTTCGCCGTTCTGCGGTACGGAAGGGCGGGCGACCGGTTCGTAGGACCAATGACGTCCCCACGGCGCACCTTGCTTGATCCACTCCTTGAGGAGCGCGAGCTGCGGGGCGGGAATCGTCTTATGCTGCTTCGGCGGCGGCATGACGTCTTCTGGGTCGGTCGACTCGATGCGCTTGATGAGTTCGCTCTGTTCGGGCTTGCCGGGCAGGATGACGAAGTCGCCTTGGCGATCGCGCTTCGCGTCCTGTTCGTCATCGAGGCGCAGCTTGCCCTTACGTGCCTTCTCATCCGGCCCGTGACACGAGATGCAATTTTCCGACAGGATCGGCCGGATCTGGCGGCTGAAGTGGATCGGCTCGGCGGAGCACAGGGCGCCGACGAAGACGCCGAGGAAAAGGGTGGCCTTGGGGGGCATGGGGGTTGGACAGGAGACGGAGCAGGGGAGTTCCGCCTAAGGCTTATAAAAGAGCCCGCCGACCACGGGATTTCAACCCCAACTTCGCTCAGCGATCGGCCTTCAGGAAGGCGATGGACTGCGGGACCTGAGCCAGGGAGTGGGAACTCTCGTCCTCGAGGTAGAAATGCTTCACGCCCGCCTTCTTGGCGGCGGCGAAGATCGCCGCTTGGTCGAGCTGGCCGGTGCCGAGGGTGACGTCGTTATCTGAGTCGTATTTATGGCCCCAAGTGCGCGGCAGGCCTTGGCGGACATCCTTCACGTGCATAAGCGGGATACGGGCGCCGTATTTCTCGAAGATCGCGACCGGGTCGGCGCCGGGGAGGTAGGCCCAGAGCACGTCGAGTTCGAAGCTCACATCTTCGGGTCGGGTCTGCGCGAGGAGGAAGTCATACAGCGTGCCGGCGCCTTCCGGGACGAATTCCATGCCGTGGTTATGGAGCACGAAGGTCAGGCCATGCTTTTCGCGGAGCTGCTTGCCCATCGCGTTCATCTCGGCGGCGCGCTGGGTCGCGGCGGCCTTGTCGAAAGCAGACTT
>RFRI01000264.1 GCA_009924535.1 Verrucomicrobiota bacterium | reverse complement strand
TGTACCCCATACCCTATGAAGCACCTACCCTACGTCTGTCTCCTCGCCCTCGGTTCGGCCTCCGCTTTCGCGGCTTCCGGCCCTTCCAGCCTCTTCGCCAGCAATGTGGAACTGAGCTACGGCCAGCAGTCCACCAGCGGCGTCGCCGGGCATAAAGATGCTTGGGCTGTCTCCGCCACCGCCTACCTCGGCGCTTCGGACTTCTTCGTCAACGGCCTCACCTCTGTCGGTGGTGACCTTGGTAACGGCTCCGACGCCGCCTCCCTCGGCTACCGCTTCAAGAACGTGGCTTCCCTCGCGGACGTCGCCCTCACCGTTGGTTCCAACGAGACTTACGGCATCTCCCTCCACCGCGCCCTTGGCGCCGGTTTCGGTGCTTGGGCTTCCTATGAGCGCGTGTCTAACGGCCACAACGTCGTCGCCGCCGTGAGCAAGATGCTCACCCATGACCTCTCGCTCGACCTCGGCTACTCCTGGATTTCGCGTGACGCTCAGGCCAGCTCGCACATCTGGGGCCTCGGTCTTCGTCGCAAGTTCTAAGTCCTAAGAACGAGTAAAGCCGTCGGCCCTCGCGGGTCGGCGGCTTTTTCTTTGGTCACATCAGTCCCTGCGTGGGAATGACGGGAGCGGCCGGAGCCGCGGCCGGCACCGACGCCGGGTCGGCGTCGAGCTTGTCGAGTTCCGCCTTCAGGATGCCGAGGCCTTGTTCTCGTAAGGATTGGACATCGGCCATCAAGGCTTCGCGCGTCCATCGGCGGGCGCTTGGACGGCGCTGGGGCGGCCGTTTTAGCAGCGATGACCGGAGCGGGCTTCGGCGCAGCGACGGGCTTGGCTACGACCGGCGTCTCGACCTTGGCGGGCGTGGGCGCGGGGCTCGTGAGGCGGGCGATGAGGAAGCCGATCGCCACGCAGAAGGCGATGGTGATGAACAGCGAGGTTTTCTTCATGGCGCATGTCTAGCCGCCATGGCCGTCGTTGGCGAACGCGTAATCGGCCTTACCGGACCAGGCAGGGCTTCTTGGGGTCGAACTTCCAGCCAGGGATCAGGAACTGCATCGCCGCGGCGTCGTCGCGTGAACCGGAGGGCAGTTTCAGATAGAGTTGGTGGGCGGCTTCGAGCTGGTCCGGGTCGATTTCGATGCCGAGGCCTGGCTTCTGTGGGACGGTGATCTTACCGCCCTTGATGAGCAAGGGCTCCTTCGTGAGGCGCTGACCTTCCTGCCAGATCCAGTGCGTGTCCATCGCGGTGACATCGCCGGGCGCGGCGGCGCCGACGTGCGTGAACATCGCGAGCGAGATGTCGAAGTGGTTGTTGGAGTGCGAGCCCCAGGTGAGGCCGCGTTCCTGACAGACCTGCGCCACGGCGACCGAGCCCTGCATCGTCCAGAAGTGCGGGTCGGCGAGGGGGATGTCGACCGCCTGCAGCTTCAAGGCGTGGTCGAGCTGGCGCCAATCGGTGGCGACCATGTTGGTGGCGGTGCGCAGGCCGGTGGCCTTCTTGAATTCGGCCATGATCTCGCGTCCGGAGAAGCCGGCTTCGGCGCCGCACGGGTCTTCGGCGTAGGCGAGCACGCCCTTCAGGTTCTGGCAGACCTCGACGGCTTCCTTGAGCAGCCAGGCGCCGTTAGGGTCGAGCGTGATGCGCGCCTTCGGGAAGCGAGCGGCGAGGGCGCGGACGGCTTCGATCTCACGGGCGGGGCTGAGCACGCCGCCTTTAAGTTTGAAGTCCTGGAAGCCGAAACGCTCCTGAGCGGCTTCGGCCTGACGGACGATGGTTTCGGGCGTGAGGGCTTCCTCGTTGCGGAGGCGGTGCCAGGCGTGCACGGAGCCGGCCTCGTCGCGATAGCCGAGGGTGGTCTTCCGGCGATCGCCGATGAAGAAGAGGTAGCCGAGCATCTCGACCTCGGTGCGCTGCTGGCCTTTGCCGAGGAGCGCCGCGACGGGCTTCGACTGAAACTGGCCGAGGAGGTCGAGCAGGGCGGACTCGATCGCCGTGACGGCGTGGATGGTCACGCGGAGGTCAAACGTCTGCAGGCCGCGGCCGCCGGCATCACGGTCCGAGAAGGCCGCGCTGACTTCCGCGAGGAGCTTTTCGTAATCGGCGATCGGCTGGCCGACGAGCAAGGGGGCGGCGTCTTCGACCGTCTGGCGGATCTTCTCGCCGCCGGGGACTTCGCCCAGGCCGGTGCGCCCGGAGTTGTCGGTGATAAGGACGATGTTGCGCGTGAAGAACGGACCGTGGGCGCCGCTGAGGTTGAGCAACATGCTGTCATGGCCGGCGACCGGGACGACGCGGAGGGATTGGATCAGGGGAGAGGACATTACTAAAGGGGTAGGGGTAGGTCGGGCTCAGGCCTTGGGCTTGGTGCGGGCGAGGAAGACGAGACCGGCGGCGAGGATCGAGCTGACGGCTAGACCGTAGAGACCGCCTTGAATCGAGCCAGTGTGTTCCTTGAGCCAGCCGAAGGTATAGGGAGCCACGAAGCCGCCGAGGTTGCCGAGGGAGTTGATCAGGGCGATGACCGCGGCGGCGATGCGCGCGTCGAGGTAACCCTGCGGGATCGGCCAGAAGAGCGAGGAGGCCGATTTGAAGCCCAGTGCGGCGAAGCAGATGGCCACGAACGCGAAGATCGGGCCGCCGGTGGTGGCGAGGAACATGCCGAGACCAGCGATAAGCAGGGCGCCGGCGACCCAGGCTTGCTGGTGCTTGACGCGAGCGGCGCCCGAGGCGGCGAGATACATGCCCGCGATCGAGATCAGCCAGGGAAGGGAGTTCAGGCACCCCACCTGCATGTCGGAAAGCTTGCCCATCGAACGGATGATCGTGGGCAGCCAGAAAGTGGCGGCGTAGATGGTCAGCTGGATGGCGAAGTAGACCAC
>RFRI01000263.1 GCA_009924535.1 Verrucomicrobiota bacterium | reverse complement strand
CGTCAGGTCCGGGCCGAAGTCGATGCCCTTCCCGTCGAACTTATGACAGGCCTGGCAGACGGCCGCGGCAGCCTTGCCCTTGACGGCGTCGCCCTTGAGCGCGGCGATCACTTCGACCGCGGCGAGGGGCTTGGAGCCGGCCGGCTCAGGCGGCAGGTCGGAACCGACGAGCTTGGCCGCCGAAGCG
This sequence comes from Verrucomicrobiota bacterium, assembly GCA_009924535.1. Classification (GTDB taxonomy): domain Bacteria; phylum Verrucomicrobiota; class Verrucomicrobiia; order Opitutales; family UBA953; genus UBA953. The sequence goes on along the minus strand of RFRI01000263.1, from coordinate 2,694 downwards.
TCGCCGCCGCGGGCCTTCACGATGGCATCCACGTCGAAGGCCTTCCAGATGCCGGCCTTGCGATTACCGACCCACCACTTGGCGAGGTCGGCCTGGGCGAAGGTCTTGTTCAACGAAAGCTCGACCATCGTACCCGCGGCTTCGGCGCTGCGCGTGAAGGCGAGCGTGGTGAGGTCGCGCTTGAGCTCGACTTCGTTCAGCTTGCCGGAGAGCAGACGGGCACGGACGTCGCGCACGGCGGCAGCCGGATGCAGGCGCCAGGTGAGCCAGGCGTAGGCCGGAGTCCACTCGAGGGCGGGCTTAGCCATGGCCTTCGCGATGGCTGCATGGACTTCGGCTTCGCGATCCGTCGAACCGAGGCCGATGGCTTCGAGGTAAGAACGATCCTGGCCGTCGAACTGCTGGGCGATCGTCACGAGCGTGGCGACGGCGGCCGGGGTCTTGAAGTCACGCAGGGCGATGGCCACCTCGCGACGGACGGCGGGCGATTTGTCCTTGGCCATGGATTCGCAAAGGGCGAACACATCGCGATCCGCCGCACGCAGGGCGCGGAAGGCCACCAGACGACGGGTGTCGTCGGCGGAGGCAAGTTCCTTGCGGGCGAGCGCCACGCCCTTGTCTCCGAGCTGGGCGAGCAACCAGACGGCACGGGAAGCCACGTAAGGATTGGCATCGGCAAGCAGCGCGGCGACATCGTCGACGACCTTGTCACCGGCGGCCTTGAGGCGATTGAAGCCTCCGGCGCGGACGTTAGGCGAAGGACTGCGCAACGAAGCGATCTGCCCGGCGACCGTCGAGAGGTCGATCTTCGGCATGACCGACTTGAACCCCTTGGGGGCGATGCGGTAGATGGTGCCGGTGAACCGATTGTCACGGGTCGCATGGCCGCCCACGCCCGGATCGAACCAATCGGCGACATAGATGGCCCCATCGGGACCGACGCAGACATCGGACGGACGGAACATCGTCTTCAGCGCTCCGGTGGCCTTGCCGCCGAGGAAGTCCGAACCTGCCCACTCCTTCTCCTTGTTGGAGGTCATGAAGTCGAAGCGTTCGAGCTTCATCCCGGCACCGTCGGGCTTAGGGAAATAACCGAAGACGACGTTCTTGCCCGCCTCGCAGGCGAGGAGCAGCCCGTTCCACTTCGGGTCGAGGGCGCCGTTCTCATAGAACGCCACGCCGGTGGGAGAACCGCCGCCGTAGACGTCGCCGGCCGGCATGGTGCCGGGGTCTTCCTGACGCCATTCGGCGACGGGGGTCTCCTGACCGGGGCGACGATCGGCACCCCAGGAGCGCTGTCCGTCGGCGGAAGCGAAGCCGGCGTTGCCGCCTTCCATGATGAGGGAGACGCGGCAAGCGGGCGGATCGTCGTTGTCACTCTGGTACATGTCGCCGAACGAATTGACGGACTGCTCGAAGCTGTTGCGGTAGTTGTGGCCGACGATGCGGGCATGGGTGCCGTCGCCGTTCATGCGCACGGAGAAACCGCCGACCCAGACGTTCCCGTCGTCGCTGCGGAGGCCGGCGACCTTCTGGCTATCGACGGCCTGCTTGGTCCATTCGCCGTGATTATAGGGGCTGCCGATGCGGAAGGTCTTGCCCGACTTGTCGGTGAACTGCGCACAGGTATTGCCCTGGTTGAAGTTCCACTTGCCGTCCGGACCGAAGGTCGCGCTATGCAGGGAGTGGTCATGGTTGCGGCCGTTGAAGCCGGTCAGGAGCACCTCGCGCTTATCGACCTTGGGGTCGAAGACGCCGTCGCCGTTGACGTCGGTGTAGACGATGAGGTCCGGCGGCTGGGAGACGACGATCTTGCCGTCGATATGGGCGACGCCCAAGGGAGAGACCAGGTTTTCATCCTGAACGAAGACCGTGACCTTGTCGGCCTTGCCCGCGCCGGTCGTGTCTTCAAGGACCACGATGCGGTCGCCTTCCGGACGTCGGCCCTTCTTGCCGCGGTAATTGACGCCTTCGGCGACATACATGCGACCGCGTTCATCGAAATCGATGTTGGTCGGATTGAAGAGCTGGGGCGAAGTCGCCCACACGGTGACCTCAAAACCTTCGGGCACCGTGAAGAGCTCGGCCGGGACAAGCATCGGGCCGGACTCGAAGTCGACCGGCTTATATTTCTCCGGACGGTTCGTGAAGACCGCGAACTTCACGTCCGCCGCGCTCGGCTTGCCGCCGCGGATGGCGCCCCCATCGTCGATACCGACCTTGGTGCGGAAAGTCTTGGCCGGACCAGGCAGTTCGTAGGCGATGAAGGAGCTGGCATGGGTGCCGATGCCGCGGGCGTATTCCTTACCTGCGATCTTGAGCGGCTTGCCCTCGTAATTCTTGCCGACACGGGTCGTGCCGGTCGACTCGGCTTCCTTCCACTTGAGCTTCGTGAGGTCGACGACCGTGCCGTCGGCCAACACCACTTCAGGCTCGATCCAGTCCGACCAGTCGCAGGCGTTGCCATCCATTTCGGCGACCACCAGGAAGAGCTGCTTGGAGCCGTTGAGCTCAGCCGTCAACTCGACCAAGCGCTGCTTGTCCTTGGCGAATAGGACGGGGGTTTCGGCAACCGGCTTGGTCGCGGCGGAAGCGAGCGCGAAGAAGCCAAGAAGGGCCACAAGAGAGGCATTAGCCTTACGGGGTGCGAAGGACATATCAGGTCAGGGGTGTGCCCCATAGACACCGCCTTTG
>RFRI01000262.1 GCA_009924535.1 Verrucomicrobiota bacterium | reverse complement strand
GGTAGGGCTGATCGCCCTCGATCAGCCGTGTATCGAGGTAGGGACGTGATCACTATCGCGTCCTTCCCTTGGACTGAAGCGACTTAGGACAGCACGTGGTGCTGCCCCTACCTTTAACACACGGCTGATCGAGGGCGATCAGCCCTACCAATCCCCCTAGCCCTAGCCCTCGCGGCGCGTTAGCGCCGCGTCACTTCTTCTCCCCGAACGGGAAGGGCTTGAGCGGGGTCTTGGTCGCCTTGGCCGGGGCTTTCTTGGCGGCGGCCTTGGTGCGCTCATCGATCGTTTCCATGATCTTCTCGACGGTTTCCTTGGCGAGGGAAGGGGCGGCCTTGGTGACGGCCGCCAGGGTGGCTTTGCGCAGATCGGCCATGAGGACTTCGAAGTCGTTGCGCATGTTCTTCTTCTCGTCGACCGAGGCGAACTCGGCCTGCTTGCGCATCTCGGCCTGCTTGGCCTTCAGTTCCTTCACCGTCGGATCTTTCTGGGCGACGAGCGCCGCGGCGCGGAATTTCTTCATGTCTTCGGCGGAGACGCCGTCTACGTCGGCGAGCAACTGCGCCGTTGTCATCGGCTTGGCCTCTTCGGCCTTGGCGACGGGCGCTTCGGCGGGAGCGTCTTTCTTGGCGAGCTTGGCTTCGGCCGCCTCTTTCTCGCGGGCTCTTTGGGTCGCTTCCTGACCACGCTTCTTGGTGGCTTCCTCGACGGCGTTGAGCGTGAGGACCAGGGACTCCTTGTTGATCGAGGGGTCGAGTTTCAATACGGAGTCGAGCGTCGCTTTCACCATCTCGTCGCGGGCCTTCTCGAAATCGAGGCGGAGGTCTTCGGATTCCTGGCGGCCGGTCGTGAAGCGCGTACGCTGTTGGAGTTCGGCGAGCCGTTTACGCGCGGCCGAGATGGGTTCGTTGCCGTAAGACAGCATCAACGCGCGACGGATCTCGGCGTACTCCTCGTCGGGGACGCCGGCGACGCTGTCGGGGAGTTGGCTCTGCCCTTTGGCCTGACGGGCCGGCTTCTTGGTCGCCGGGGCGTCGGCCGGAGCATCAGCGGCGAAGCTAGCGAGGGCGAACAGGGTGGCGAAAAGGAAGAAGGCAGGGCGCATGGGGTGGTGAAGGATTGATGGCTGAATCGAGGGCAGAGTCGATGACAGAGGGCAGAGTGATGAACGAGCGAAACGGGTCTTAGGCGAGTGGTGTTTTGTCTATTCTGTCCTCGATGCAGTCCTCTGTCATCGATTCAGTCATCTATTCCGCCGCGCTCTTACTTCTTCTTCCCCTTTGTCCCGTCTTTCGCCTTCTGGTGCGAGGCTTCGAGGTAGGTGCGGATGAGGTCGATCTTCAGGGAGGGGTCGGCTTTCATCATCGCCTTGGCGAGGGCTTCGTCGGCGGCAGCACGCGGGTTGGCTTTCTTCTTCTTGTCGTCCTCGCCCTTCGGCTTGTCTTCGCTGGGCTTAAGGGAGGGGTCTTCCTGTACCTTCACCCAGGCAGCCTGCAGCTTAACGCCGTCCTCGATGGAGACGCCTTCGGGGATCTCGGGGATCCCCATGAGCTTCTTGGCTTTCTTCGGCGCGGCCTTGGGCGCGCCCTTTTCAAAAGGCTTCGGTGCCGGTTCCTCCGTCTTCGGCGCATCGGCCTTCGGGGCGTCAGCGGGCTTCGGCGCATCGGCAGCAAAGAGCGAGCAGGACGCGAACAGGGCGAGGAACAGGGCAGGGGGGCGCATGCTTAAGGAACACCGGAAGCAGGAAAAGGTTCAGGCGGAATCGAGGACAGATGATAGATGGCAGAGGACTGAATCGATGGCTGCATGGAGGACTGAGTGGAAAAAAAGCCTGCCACCCGCCACCGGGGGCTGCCACCCGCCACCTGAAGTGGCAGCTTCGGGGATCTTGGGTCGGACTGAATCTAAGCAGGCGCTTCGCTCGATTCAGCCCTCTGTCCTCTGTCATCGATCCTGCCATCGATTCCGCCCTCTCCAAACAAAAGACCCCGGCGAACCGGGGTCTTGTTCTAGCCTGTAATCCGAAGATTACTTGGCTTCCGGCTTCTTGCCTTCGCCCTTCTTGTCGCCCTTGCCCTTGCCCTTGGCGCGAGCTTCTTCGAGAGCCTTGAAGACGGACTCGAGGGAGGCGTCAGCCTTGAGGACGGCGGCCTTGGAGGCGTCCAGGAACTTCTTCCAGGTGGCTTCGTCGACGGACTCAGGCTTCTGGGGGGCGCCCTTCTTGCCCTTCTTGTCGCCCTTACCTTCGGTCTTCGGCGCGTCACCCTTAGGGGCGTCGGGCTTCGGAGCGTCGGCAGCGATGAGACCGGCCGAGGAGATCAGGGCCAGGAGGAATGCGAGTTTCAGTTTCATGTGTGTGTTGGATTGGGGGTGCACAGATGAAACCCCATATTTCCGCGCGAGTTGCAAGTTTCTAAATCAAGTTATGACACTCTCTATCAATGCTTTAAGTCTTAATCTGGGCTTAATGTTGGCATGCGATCTCCGATGACCCCCGTATTTATCCATATTCCGCATGATTCGACGGTGATTCCGCCGGCGGAACTCGCGGATTTCGTGGTTTCGGAAGAAGCCCTCATGCGTGAGCTGATGCGGCTGACCGACTGGCACACGGCCGATCTTTATGCGGAGAACGCCGATCCGGCCGATGTCGTCCGGGCGGAAGTCTCGCGCTTGGTCGTCGACGTGGAGCGGTTCGCCGACGATCGCCTCGAGCGCTGCGCCACCGTGGGCATGGGCGCGACCTATGTGAAGACCTGCGCTGGGAATCCCTTGCGTGAGCTGTCCGCGGCACGTCGCACGGAGCTCCTCGATCGCTATTACTGGCCGCACCATCGTCGGCTCGACGAAGCCGCGGCAGAGCGACTCGCGCGCTTCGGCCATTGCGTGATC
>RFRI01000261.1 GCA_009924535.1 Verrucomicrobiota bacterium | reverse complement strand
CCACATGACGATGATCAGCGCCAAGGGGAACTGGAAGCAGAGTCCGGTCAGCAGGGACATCATGACCACCAGCGAGTAGTAGTCGGAGGCCTGCCAGTTGATCCGGATATCCATGCCGTGGGCGACGTGGTGCACGACCACGATGGACATCGGCGTCAGCCAGAAGAAGGCGAGGGCGGCCCCGATCAGGAACAGGATGAGGCCGGCGGCGCAGAAGGGGATGAGACCACGACGTTCCTTCTTGTTGAGCGCCGGGCCGACGAAGCGGACGACCTCGTAGAGGAAGACCGGCGAGGCGATGGCGATGCCGGCGGCGATCGCCGCGTACATCAGCACGGACCAGACGCCCATGAACTGGGTTTCCTGGAGCTGCGTCGAGATGGCGGGGACGCTGACCAGCCAGGAGGGGATCGAGAAGAAGCCGAGGAAGAGCAGGTCGCCTTGGACGGACGGCTGGGACATGCCTTCGGGGTCGATCTGCTTGGCCCATTCTAGGGGCAGCTGCAGGAGGACCGGGATCTCCTTGTAGAAGATGAGCGCGACGGCCACGCCGATGGCGAAGACGCCGAGCACGCGCATCAGCGAGATGCGGAGGTCCTCGATATGCTCGAGGAACGACATCTCGCTGCGGGGGCGATTGCGGCGAATGAGGGTGGAAAGCATGGGGTTAGTCCTTGCGGAGGAGGTCCTTGATCACGTCAAGGCTGAGGCCGGACGAGACCGAGTCTGATTCGGTCAGGAGCTTACGCAACATCTCAGACTTGGACTTTTGGAGCTCCATGACGCGTTCTTCGATGGTGCCGGCCGCGATCAGCTTGATGCTGGTGACCGTGCGGGTCTGGCCGATGCGGTGGGCGCGGTCCGTGGCCTGGGCTTCGGCGGCCGGGTTCCACCACGGGTCGAAGTGGATGACCGTGTCGGCGCCCGTCAGGTTGAGGCCCGTGCCGCCCGCCTTGAGCGACATGAGCATGACCGGGATGGTGGGCGTGGAGTTGAACGTGTCGCAGACGCCTTGGCGGTCCTTCGTGGAGCCGTCGAGGTAGCAGTAGGGGACATCCCGGTCCTCGAGGGCCGTCTTGAGGAGCTGCAGCGCGGTGACGAACGTCGAGAACACCAGCATGCGATGGCCGGCGTCCTTGGATTCTTCGACGAGTTCGAGGAAGGCCTGCAGCTTCGCCGAGTCGGCTTCCTCCATCTTCGGGTCGAGGATGCGCGGGTCGGCGCAGATCTGGCGGAGGCGGAGGAGCTGGTTGAAGGCCGCCATCTGGATGCGGGCCTGCGTGGCGCCGCCCATCTCCATCTCGAAGATCTCCTGGCGGGTGGACTCGAGGATCTCGTCGTAGATCTTCTTCTGGTTATCCTCGAAGTCGCAGTAGACGATCTGCTCGATCTTCGCCGGCAATTCGGGCGCGACCGCGACCTTGGAGCGGCGCAGGATGTAAGGCGCGGCCATCTGCAGGAGGCGGTCGTCGTGCCACTTGCGTTCTTCGGCTTGGATGCGTTCCTCGGGCTTGGGCAGGTAGCCCGGCATCAGGAAGCCGAAGAGCGAGCGCAGGTCTTCGAGCGAATTCTCCACCGGCGTGCCGGTCAGGATGTAGCGGCCCTTCGCGACGAGCTGCTTGACCGCCTTGGCGGCCTGGGCGCGCGCGTTCTTGATGTTCTGGCCTTCGTCGCAGATCGCCGCGCCCCAGGCCACGGCGGTGAAGGCCGCGATGTCGCGCGAGAGCGTGCCGTACGAGGTGATGACGAGGTCGAAGCGCTGCAGGTATTCCTGCGCGGTGAAACGGTTCTGGCCGTGGTGGGCGAGGACCTTGAGCGACGGGGTGAAGCGGCGGGCTTCGCGGCGCCAGTTCTCGACGAGCGAGGCCGGACAGACGACGAGGCAGGGGCCGTCCTCGGGGCGGTGCTGGCGCAGGGCTTCCATGAACGCCAGGGCCTGCACGGTCTTGCCGAGGCCCATCTCGTCGGCGAGGAGCCCGCCGAGGGAATGATTGTGGATGTGCCAGAGCCAGGCCACGCCGACCTGCTGGTAGATGCGGAGCATCTTGCTGAGTTCCTCGCGGATGGGCGCGGGCTGCAGCTTCGAAAGGTTGCGGATCGCGGACGAGCGCTTGCTCCAGGTCTCGGGCGGAGCGAAGGCGGCCTGCAGTTCTTCGGCGATGGCGTCGGCGCTGGCGAGGTCGGCGTACCCGATCTTCAGGTTGAGGTCCAGGTCGACGTCGCGCTTGGATTCTCCGGTGATACGGCGCTGGGCGTTGCGGATCGACTCCATCAGCTCCGGCGTGATGAGGCGCGGGCCTTGGTCGGTGTAGAAGAACATGCGGCCGCTGGAGAGGGCCTCCTGGATGACCTTCGGGGACTTGCCTTCAGGGTCGATGCCGATGGCGAAGCGGAAACCGTCGTTCTCCTCGGACGCGTCGCACTTCGCCTTCGCGAGGTCGACGTTACGCAGCGAGTGGGAAAGGTTGTGCGTGAAGAAGGCGTCGTTGTCCGTCATCAGCAGTTTGTGATGGCGGGCGAGGAAGTTGAGCACCTGGATCGTGCCGGCGAGGTACCATTCGCGGCTGGTGGTCTCGAGGGTGAAGCCGCTGCGCTGGAGCACGTCGCGGAGTTCGGCGACCGGGCCGGAAGATTGCTGGGGCAGGCGGATGCGCAGCCACTTCATCGAGCCGTCGACCCACGGGCGGTCGTCGCGGCCCCGTTCCTGCGAGCGGACTTCCTGCTCCTCGGGGCCGTCGTCGGGGGCTTCGCCCGCGGCGTTCGTCTGCGGCGTCGCGACGGGTTCGTCGAGGTGTTCGTGGACCTTGTCGAGGTGGTCGCCGTCCCAGGAAAGAGGGGTCTCCGGCGCGTTGGCCATCCGGAAGATCTTCAGGCCCTTGCCGATGGCGAGGAGCTGGC
>RFRI01000027.1 GCA_009924535.1 Verrucomicrobiota bacterium | reverse complement strand
GTCAGGCGGGTTGGCAGCATGGGCGGGGGTTGGAGTAATGGCGTGGGCATCGGAATTGTCCCGCCAAAAAAGCCGACGGGGGGTCGGACAAGGGAGGGGAGTAAAGAAACCTTAAAATCCACGCACTTTCCTCTTGCATGAGGGGCCTCGACCCCTATGCCCAAACCCTCTTTTCCCTATTTACCGAGGTCCATGCCTACCATCAACCAGCTCGTCCGTAAACCGCGTGTCCAACCCAAGGCCAAGTCGAAGTCGCCTGCCTTGAACAACTCGCCATTCCGCCGCGGCGTCTGCGTGCAGGTGATGATCCGAACGCCGAAGAAGCCGAATTCGGCTCAGCGTAAGGTCGCCAAGGTGCGCCTGACCAACGGCCAGGAGGTCATCTCCTACATCCCCGACGAAGGCCACAAGCTCCAGGAGCACTCCGTGGTCCTCGTCCGTGGCGGCCGCGTGAAGGATCTTCCGGGCGTGCGCTATCACATCGTCCGCGGACCCCTCGATTGCTCCGGCGTCGAGAAGCGTCGTCGCTCCCGTTCCAAGTACGGCGTCAAGCGCCCGAAGGAAAAGAAGGCCTAATCCGTTTCCGCACCCAACTCCCTTAGATCATGTCTCGTCGTCGCAAAGCAGCCAAGCGCGCCCATCTCCCGGACGCCCGTTACGGCTCTCCCCTCATCAGCCAGCTCATCAACGTCGTGATGAAGTCCGGCAAGAAGTCCATCGCCCAGGGCATCGTCTATGGCGCGATCGAGAAGGTCAGCGAAAAGCTGATGAAGGGCAATCCCGTCGAGCTGCTGCTCGGCGCCCTCGAGAACTGCCGCCCGAAGCTCGAAGTGAAGAGCCGTCGCGTCGGTGGCGCCACCTACCAGGTCCCGGTCGAAGTCTCCCCCGAGCGCCAGAACAGCATCGCGCTGCGCTGGGTCGCCGCCGCCGCCGCCGGCCGCAAGGGCACCACGATGTCCGAAGCCCTCGCCGCCGAACTCGTCGACGCCTACAACAACACCGGCAACGTGGTGAAGAAGCGCGAAGAAACGCACAAGATGGCCCAGGCCAACCGTGCCTTCGCCCACCTCAAGTGGTAATCCGCAGGTAACTTCAGCAGCCCTTCAACGGTTCCGATCATGGCCAAACTTTCCGAATTCAATTCTCCGTCCCGCGCGTTCCCTCTCGAGCACACGCGTAACATCGGCATCGCCGCGCACATCGACGCCGGCAAGACGACCACGACCGAGCGCATCCTCTTCTACACTGGCGTGGTGCACAAGATGGGCGAAGTGCATGACGGCACCGCCACCACCGACTGGATGGAACAGGAACGCGAGCGTGGCATCACGATCACCGCGGCCGCCATCTCCGCCGGCTGGAAGACCAAGGAAGGCCATTTCGCGAACATCGACCATCGCATCAACATCATCGACACCCCTGGCCACGTGGACTTCACGGCCGAGGTGGAGCGCTCGCTCCGCGTGCTCGATGGCGCCGTCGCCGTCTTCTGCGCCGTCGCCGGCGTGCAGCCCCAGTCCGAGACCGTCTGGCGCCAGATGAACAAGTACGGCGTCCCGCGCGTCGCCTTCGTCAACAAGATGGACCGTACCGGTGCCGACTACTTCGGCGCCGTCGACGACATCCGCGAGAAGCTCAAGGGCAACGCCCACCCTCTCTTCATCCCGATCGGCCAGGGCGAAGACTTCAAGGGCATGATCGACCTGATCAAGAACACCGCCTACCTTTACGACGAGACGGACCCGAAGGGAATGAAGTTCGACGTGATCGAAATCCCCGAGAACCAGAAGGAGGAAGCCAAGCTCTGGCGCACCAAGCTCATCGAAGGCCTCGCCGACTTCGACGACGTCCTCGCCGCCAAGTACCTCGACGGCCAGGAAGTGACCATCGAAGAAATGCGCACGGGTATCCGCAAGGCCACCCTCTCGCTCAACTTCATCGGCGTCATCCCCGGTTCCGCTTTCAAGAACAAGGGCGTCCAGATGCTCCTCGACTGCGTCGTCGACTTCCTCCCGTCCCCGATCGACATGCGCCCCCAGAAGGCCTTCATCGACGACGGCGACAAGGAGATCGCCATCGGTCCGGACGACAAAGCCAAGGTCACCGGCCTCTGCTTCAAGCTTTGGTCCGACCCGCACGTCGGCCAGCTCGTCTTCTACCGCGTGTACCGCGGCCAGCTCAAGAAGGGCGAAGCCCTCTACAACCCTCGCACCCGCAAGAACGAGCGCATCTCGCGCATCGTGCTCCTCCGCGCGATGGACCGCGAAGAAATCGATGTCGCCTACTCCGGTGACATCTGCGCGATCATCGGCCCGAAGGACATCGCCACCGGCGACACCCTGACCGCCGAAGACGACCTGATCCTCGAGAAGACCACCTTCGCCGAGCCCGTCATCTCGATGTCCATCGAGCCTAATTCCAAGGGTGACCAGGAGCGTCTCTCCATCGGCCTGCAGCGTCTCGCCCAGGAAGATCCGACCTTCCGCGTCACCTCCAATCCTGAGACAGGCCAGACCCTCATCTCCGGCATGGGTGAACTTCACCTCGAAATCATCGTCGATCGGCTCAAGCGCGAGTTCAAGGTCGAGGCCAAGTCCGGCAAGCCCCAGATTTCGTACCGCGAAACCATCAACCTCGCCTCCGAAGGCGTGGGCAAGTTCATCCGCCAGTCGGGTGGTCGCGGCCAGTACGGCCACGTCGAGATCAAGCTCGAGCCGAACCCGCCCGCCACGCGCGTGGCCGGTGAGAAGGGCGAAGAAGTCGTCAACGAGATCGTGGGCGGCGTCATTCCCAAGGAATTCATCAAGCCCGCCACCGAAGGTATCCTCGAAGCCGCCAACAACGGCACGGTCGCCGGCTACCCGGTGATCAATTTCAAGGCCCGCATCGTCTTCGGTTCTTTCCACGAAGTGGACTCGAACGAAATGGCCTTCAAGATGGCCGGCATCTTCGCCTTCAAGGAAGCCATGAAGGACGCCAAGCCGATCCTCCTCGAGCCCATCATGAAGGTCGAAGTCGTCACCCCGGAAGAATACCAGGGCGACATCATGGGCGACCTTAACCGCCGTCGTGGCCAGATCCAGGGCATGGAAACCAAGGCCGGCCTCTGCAACATCGAGGCCCGCGTCCCGCTGGCAGAAATGTTCGGTTACTCCACGGACGTCCGCTCCCTGTCCAAGGGACGCGCTTCGTACTCCATGGAACCCGCCAACTACGAGCAGGTCCCCGCGCAGATCCTCAAGCAGGTCGTCGAGACCTCTTCCCGCGCCCCGGCCCGCACCTAATCTCACCTCCCAACTCCCTTCCCGATGGCCCGCACCAAAATCCGCATCAAGCTCAAGGGCTTCGACTACCGCATGGTCGATCAGTCCGCCAATGAGATCGTCGACACCGCCAAGCGCACCGGCGCCCGCGTCACCGGCCCCGTGCCGCTCCCGACCGATATCTCCCGCCTTACCGTCAACCGTTCGCCCCACGTGGACAAGAAGTCCATGGACCAGTTCGAGATCCGCACGCACAAGCGTCTGATCGAGATCATGGAGCCCAACGCCCAGACCGTGGACGAACTGAAGAAGCTCAACCTGCCTTCTGGGGTTGACATCAACATCGTAGTCTAACTCTTCAACCCTCCACCTTAACCTCCAACCCAACGCAGGACGTCCCAGCCCCTCTATCAGGACCAAGATTCCGCAAGGAATCCTAAGCCTAATGCAGGTCAGCAATGACCAAACGGCGGAAACGCCACCTGCCTCTTAGAAAAATGAAACACCAGCTACTCGGTAAGAAAATCGGAATGACCCAGGTCTATGACGCGGACAACAACCTCGTCCCTGTCACGGTCGTCCAAGCGGGCCCCTGTCCCGTCACCCAGGTAAAGACCGTCGATAAGGATGGCTATGATGCCGTCCAGATCGCGTTCGGCCCCCAGAAGGAAAGCCGCATGACGGCCGGCGAAGTCGGCCACCTCCGCAAGGCGGGCGTCGCTCCCCACACCCATCTTCACGAAATCCGCCAGGCCGGCGCCACGCAGGCCAAGGTCGGCGACATCATCACCGTCGAGAAGTTCACCGCCGGCGAGATGGTCGACGTCATCGGCACCGTCAAGGGCCGCGGCTTCCAGGGCGTCGTCAAGCGCTACAACATGGACGGTCAGCCTGATTCCCACGGTCACATGATGCACCGCCGTATCGGCTCGATCGGCATGCGCCAGACTCCTGGCCACGTCTTCAAGGGCAAGAAGATGCCGGGCCACATGGGCCAGGTGCAGCGCACCGTCCAGAACCTCCGCGTCGTCCAGGTCCTCGCGGAAAAGAACCTCCTCCTCATCAAGGGCAGCTTCCCCGGCGCCAACGGTGAGGTCGTCCTCGTGCGTCCGGCCAAGAAGGCCATCGCCGCCAAGTAACCCACCTAGCATCTCAGCGATATGAAGCTCAAAGTTTATAAGTCCGACGGCTCCGCCTTCACCGAAAAGGAATTCGATATTCCTTCCTTCGAAGGCTCCAAGGGCGTCGCCCTGCTCAAGCAGGTGATCGTTTCCTACCAGGCCAACAAGCGCCAGGGCACCTCCAAGACCAAGGATTACGGCGAAGTCGCCGGTTCCGGTAAGAAGGTCCTGCCGCAGAAGGGTTCCGGCGGTTCCCGTCACGGCGACAAGCGCGCCCCCCAGATGTTCAAGGGTGGCGTCGTCTTCGGCCCTCGCCCTCGTGACTGGTCCAAGACCATCACCGCTCAGGCCAAGAAGATCGCCCTCCAGCGCGCGCTCTTCGAGCTCGCCGCCGACGGTGGCATCTCGGTCATCGAGAAGTTCGAAGTCGCCCAGCCCAAGACCAAGCTCTTCGCCAAGGTGCTCACCAACGTGAGCCCTGCCGGCAAGCGCCTCCTCGTCGTCGACACCGCCTGGTCCGACAACGTCGTCCGCGCCAGCCGTAACCTGAGCCGCGCCATCTTCTCCAACTCTTCCAATCTCAACGCTCTCGATCTCGTGCGCACCCCGCGCATCCTGATCTCGGAAGAAGGCCTCAACAAGGTCCTCGAGCGCGCTAAAAACTAAGTCAGACATCCCATGAAGCCCGCTTCTGAAATCATCAGCCGCCCGATCCTCACGGAAAAGGCCTCCGGCCTCGCCGAAGCCAACAAGTACGTCTTCGAAGTCTACCCTGGCGCCGATCGCGCCCAGATCAAGAAGGCCGTCGAGGCCTCCTTCAAGGTGACCGTCGAGAAGATCAACATCCTCATCCGCAAGGGCAAGCTGCGCCGCAGCCGCCTCTCCGGCGGTTCGATCTTCACCGAGACGAACTCCCGTCGCGCCATCGTCACCCTGAAGAAGGGCGACGTCATCTCCCTCGCCTAATCTCGGAGCAGTAACGCCATGCCCATCATCACTCATCGTCCCATCACCCCCGGTACGCGCTTCCTTGTGCGCGTCAAGACCGAGGGTCTGCACGCCGGTCGCCCCGAGCGCTCCCTCACCGAGTTCAAGCACCGTGCGATGGGCCGTAATTGTTACGGCCGCATCACCTCCCGCCGTCGTGGCGGAGGTCACAAGAAGCTCTATCGCGCCATCGACTTCCGTCGCGACCGCCTGGATTCCCCGGCGACCGTGATCCGTATCGAGTACGACCCGAACCGTACCTCCCACCTGGCCCTCATCGAGTACGCCGACAAGACCCTGAACTACATCCTCGCACCGGATGGCCTCAAGGTCGGCGACACGGTCGTCAGCACCAACACCGCCCAGGAACAGCTCACCCCCGGACTCTCCCTCCCGTTGAGCCTGATCCCTCCGGCTACCTTCATCCATTGCATCGAGATCGAACCCGGCAAGGGTGGTCAGCTCGCCCGCTCCGCCGGCGGCTTCGCCCAGCTGCTCGGTCTCGAAGAAGGTCGCGCCATCCTGCGCATGCCTTCCGGTGAACAGCGCTACCTTAACGCCGATTGCCGTGCCACCGTGGGCATCGTCGGCAACGTCGACCACCACAACGCCAGCCTCGGCAAGGCCGGACGCAGCCGCTGGAAGGGCATCCGTCCTCGTCAGCGTGGTATGTCCATGAACCCTGTCGATCACCCGAACGGCGGTGGCGGCGGCAAGAAGAAGGGTGGCGGCGGTCGCCAGCACCTCAAGTCCCCGTGGGGCCAGCTCGCCAAGGGCTTCCCGACGCGCACCAAGGCGAAGGCCTCCAACAACCAGATCATCCTGCGCCGCAACGGCCGCAAGGTGAAGCAGGTCTAACCCTTCCTGAACCTCTCCTAACATGGCACGCTCCCGCAAAAAGGGTTTCTATGTCGACGCCCACCTCGTCGACAAAGTCTCCGTCGCCCAGAAGGCCAACAGCCGTAAGCCGATCAAGACCTGGTCTCGCCGCTCGACTGTCACCCCGGACTTCATCGGTCTGAATCTCGAGGTCCACAACGGCAAGGCCTTCGTCCCCGTCTATGTGACGGAAAACATGGTCGGCCATAAGCTCGGAGAGTTCGCTCCTACGCGCACCTTCCGCCAGCACACCCAGCCCTCCCGCAAGGAAGCCCAGTAATCCAAACCGTGCGCAACGTCCTCACCATGTCCGCCCTTCTCGTCGCCGCCACCGCGGTCGGCGCGGAAGTCCGTGCGCTTGGTGCGGCCGAAGCGGATGGCAAGGCTCCGGTCGTCGCGGTCGTCTCCGCCCGCGCGACGGATCTGGTTGTCTTGGACGGCGGACACGACCGTGGCTTCCGCCCCGGTACGGTCTGCAATGTGAGCCGTGACGGCCGCGCCTTCGGCGCCCTCGTCATCGCCGAAGCCGGTCAGCACCGCTCGGTCGCCCTCATCCTCTCCCTAGACAATTCCGCCGGCATCGAAGCCGGTGACCTCGTCACCCCCCGCGCCAATCCCCGCATCTAACCCAATCTTTACCAAAGTCATGGAAGTCCACGCCACCACCCGTTTTGCCCGTATGTCGCCCCAGAAGGTCCGCGAAGTCGCGCGCCAGATCCAGGGCCTCCCCGCCGAGGAAGCCATCCAGATTCTCCGCTTCATCCCGCGCAAGTCCGCCCGCCTCCTGGCCAAGACCCTCGCCAGCGCGATGGCCAACGCCGAGAACAACCACAACCTCTCCAGCAGCGATCTCGTGATCGTCTCCGCCACGGTCAACCAGGGTCCGGTCATCAAGCGTTCGATGCCGGCCGCCCGCGGTTCCGCCCACCCTATCCACAAATCCATGAGCCACATCCGCGTGTCTCTGGGTTCCGCCACCAAGTAATTTTCGAAACATGGGCCAGAAAGTAAATCCGATCGGCTTCCGTCTAGCCGTCCGCCGCAACTGGGAATCCCGCTGGTACGCCACCAAGCGCGACTTCCCGGCCAACATCCTCGAGGACTATCGCATCCGCGAGTTCCTCAAGGAGAAGCTCCGCCAGGCCGCCGTGCCCCGCATCTTCATCGAACGCGCCGGCCAGAAGGTCCGCGTCCGCATCTGGACCGCCCGTCCGGGCGTCGTCATCGGCCGCAAGGGCGATGAGCTCAAGAACCTCCGCGCCGAGATCCAGAAGGTCGCCGGCAAGGCCCGCATCGACGACATCATCCTTGAAGTGAACGAAGTGAAGCGCCCCGATCTCGTGGCCCAGCTCGTCGCCGAGAACATCGCCCTGCAGCTCGAGCGCCGCATCTCTTTCCGCCGCGCCATGAAGAAGGCCGTCCAGACCACCATGACCAACGGAGCCGATGGCATCCGTATCCGCCTCGGCGGTCGTCTCGGTGGCGCTGAAATCGCCCGCGTCGAGTCCGCCCGCGTCGGTCGCGTGCCGCTCCACACCCTTCGCGAGAACATCGACTACGGTTTCACCGAAGCCCGCACCCTGGCCGGCAAGGTCGGCATCAAGTGCTGGATCTGCTCCAAGGACTCCGAGTTCTAAGCCATCCCTCCAACCCTCCACCTTCTAGACCAACATGGCCAATCTCCAACCCGCTCGCACCAAGTGGCGCAAGCACCGCAAGGGCAAGATCCGTGGCAACGCCACGGCCTGCAACACTCTGTCCTTCGGCGACTTCGGCATCCAGTCCCTCGATCGCGGCCGCGTCCCGGCCAACCAGATCGAAGCCGCCCGTATCGCCATCTCCCGCTCGCTCAAGCGTAAGGGCAAGATGTGGATGCGTATCTTCCCCCACACCCCGGTGACCAAGAAGCCGGCCGAAGTTCGAATGGGCTCCGGTAAGGGTAGCGTCGAGTACTACGTGGCCTGCATCAAGCCGGGCACCATGCTCTTCGAAGTCGGCGGCGTGCCGATCACGGTCGCCCGCGAAGCCATGCGCCTCGCCGACACCAAGCTCCAGCTCCGCTGCCGCTTCGTGGCCCGCGAAGAGCTCGAAAAGTATTGATGCATCAGGCCCCGACCACCCATAACTGACCCTTTTCACCGATGTCCACCTACCGGAAAGATAAGCCCACCGCCGCTACGGCCCTGCGCCCCCTGGCTCCTGCCGAACTGCAGAAGCGTATCCGCGAGTCCCGCGAAGAACTCCTCAGCCTCCGCCTCAAGAAGGCCACCGGCGCCGTCGAGAACTCTTCCCGTTTCCGCGCCCTGCGCCGCGACGTCGCCCGTTGCATGACCATCCTCTCCGGAAAGTCCGCCCCGGCGAAGAAGAAGTAATCCATCCTCCCACTCCATTTCCCGATGTCCGAAGACCGCTCCAACCGTAAGACCCTTCTGGGTCTCGTCGCCTCCCGCTCGGGCGACAAATCCATCAAGGTGAACTTCCAGTACACCGTTCCTCACCCCGTCTACGGGAAGGAAGTCAAGCGCCGCACCGTCCTGCATGCCCACGACGAGAAGAACGAGTGCAAGCCCGGCGACAAGGTCGAGATCATGGAGACCCGCCCCCTTTCGAAGCTCAAGCGCTGGCGCGTCGTCCGCGTCGTCGAAGCCGCCAAGATCGCCGCCGAGTCCATCGACGACTAATTCGGCCACCCCCCAACTCCAGACCCTTCTTACAATGATTCAGATGCTTTCCCGGCTCGAAGTAGCCGACAACACCGGAGCCCGCAGGGTCCGCATGATCCGCCGTCTCGGCCAGCTCACCGACACCGCCGGCGTGGGTGATATCATCATCTGCTCCGTCAAGGATTCCACTCCTGACGCCCAGGTGAAGAAGGGTTCCGTCTGCCGTGCCGTGATCGTCCGCACCGTCGCCCCCATCCGCCGCGCGGATGGCAGCTACCTGCGCTTCGATACCAACGCCGTCGTCATCCTTGACGAAAACGGCAACCCCAAGGGCACCCGCATCTTCGGGCCCGTCGCTCGCGAGCTCCGCAGCAAGAACTTCATGAAGATCATCTCCCTCGCTCCCGAGGTACTCTGAACAACCATGTCCAAGACCGACATCAAGAAGGGTGACGAAGTCGTCGTCATCTCCGGCGCCGAAAAAGGCAAGCGTGGCAAGATCGTCAGCTACAACCGTGCCGACGAACGCGTCACCATCGAGGGCCTCAACCTCGTCAAGCGCCACCTGAAGCGCACCCAGGACGGACAGGGCGGCATCACCGAACGTGAAGCCCCCATCCATCGCTCCAACGTGATGCTCGGCTCCCTTTGGGACGCCCGACGCGCCAAGAAGCCGGCCAAGGCCGCCAAGAAGTAATCCAGACGAAACCCCCCGAGACTTAACACGAAAATGGCAACCGTCCCTTACCTGAAAAAGTACTACCTCGAGAAGGTCGTCCCCGAGCTCATCAAGAGCCGCGGCTATAAGAACATCCATCAGGTTCCGAACCTGAAGAAGATCGTCCTCAATTCCGCCTTCAAGGCCGAAGCCGACAAGGGTCACATGGCCGAAGTCGTCAAGGACATGACCAAACTCTCCGGCCAGAAGCCGATCATCACCAAGGCCTCCAAGTCGGTCGCTGCGTTCAAGGTCCGCGAAGGCATGCCCCTCGGCTGCGTCGTGACGCTCCGCGGCGCCCGCATGTGGGAGTTCTACCTCCGCCTCACCGCGGTCGCTCTCCCGATGATCCGCGACTTCCGCGGCACCTCCAACCGTCTCGATGGACGCGGTAACTACTCCCTCGGCATCGCTGACCACACCATCTTCCCTGAGACCCAGGCCGATGGTTCCCAGCGCGCCAACATCGGCATGGACGTCATCATCGTGACCTCCGCCCAGACCGATGACGAAGGTCGCGAACTGCTCCGTCTCCTGGGCATGCCGTTCCGTCGCTCCAGCGCCGCCGATGCGGCCGCCGCCACCGCCACCGCCGCCGCCAAGGCCTAATTCCCACCTCCTTACCAGCATGGCCAAGAAGTCCGTCATCCAGCGCGCCCTCAAGCGCGACCGCCTCGTCAAGAAGTACGCCGCCAAGCGCGCCGAACTCAAGAAGACCCTCTCCGACCCCAAGGTCACCGAGGAGGCTTTCTACGACGCCCAGCGCAAGCTCGCCAAGCTGCCCCGCAGCTCGTCGAAGGTCCGTCATAAGAACCGCTGTTCCATCTCCGGCCGTCC
This sequence comes from Verrucomicrobiota bacterium, assembly GCA_009924535.1. Lineage (GTDB taxonomy): Bacteria > Verrucomicrobiota > Verrucomicrobiia > Opitutales > UBA953 > UBA953. The sequence continues at coordinate 539 of RFRI01000027.1, read as the reverse complement.
GCGTGCGTTCATCCGCAAGTTCGGCCTTTCCCGTATCACCTTCCGCGAGCTCGCGCTCAACGGCCAGATTCCCGGCGTCACCAAGGCCTCCTGGTAATCCAACAGAAAAAACAAAACCATGTCCGCTTCTACTGACACCGTCGGGGATTTCCTGACCTCCATCCGCAATGCTTCGCAGGCCAACAAGGCCGTGATCACCGTCCAGTGGTCCCGTCTCCGCGAAGGCGTCGCCAAGATCCTCGTCGACGCCGGTTACGTCGCCTCCGCCCGCAAGGCCGAGCGCGAAGGCCTGCCCGTCCTCGAACTCACCCTCAAGTACGTCGCCGGCGTCCCCGCCATCACCAGCATCGAGCGCGTCTCGACCCCTGGTCGTCGCGTCTACGCCGGCTACACCTCCGTCCCGAAAGTCATCGGCGGCATGGGTGTCTCCATCCTCACCACTTCCCGTGGCGTCATGACCGACGCCGAAGCCCGCCGCCAGAAGGTCGGTGGCGAGCTCCTCGCGAAGGTCTGGTAATCCGTCCAACCCCTTAAAACAA
>RFRI01000260.1 GCA_009924535.1 Verrucomicrobiota bacterium | reverse complement strand
GCCGTCGTCGCCGCCCTCGTCGAGCATTACGGCATCAAGCAATATCATGTGATCGGCCAAGGCTACGGCGGCGTCGCCGCCTTGGAGCTCGCGAACCTGGAATACGAGGCCGCGAAGAAGAGGCACGTGCGCCCCCGGCCGATCATCCGTTCGATGACCCTGATCTCCTCGCCCGGCGCGCAGGAGTTCGAACTGCTCGGCAATCCGCTGGTCAACAAGATCGTCTACGGCTTCCAGGGGGCCGGCTTCTGGGTCTTCACCCGCCTCACCCCCTCCTTCGGCGCCGTCGACCTGCTGCCGCTCGACCGCAATTACGCCAAGACCGTCTTCGATACCGACATGACGGACTCGAAGAAGATCCTCAGCCAGTGGACGAAGCCCCTGCTGCTGGTCCATGGCGACGCCGACTGGCTGACGCCGGTCGATGCCGCCCGGTACACCGCCAAGCTCGCGCCGCAGGCCAGGCTGGAGATCCTCGCGGGCGGCCGCGACGTGGCTTACGAGGCGACCTCCGAGGTCGTCGGCAAGATCAAGGATTTCTATGCGGAGATCCCGCGCAGGCCGGGTCCGCGTCTGTCCGAGCCGGCCAAGGAATATCCGCCGATCCCGCAGGCGAGCGGTTCCCGTTATTGGATCCTGCTGCTGATCATCCTCCTCTGTACTTTCGTCGCCGAAGATCCGACCTGCCTCGCGGCCGGCCTGATGGTGTTCATGGGCATCATCGATTTCTGGTCCGCCTGCGCCGCCTGCACCGCCGGCATCTTCATCGGCGACACGGCGCTCTATTCCATCGGCCGTTTCCTCGGACGGAAGGCCATCCATAAGGCGCCGCTGAAGTGGTTCATCAAGGAGCATAAGGTCAACCAGTGGGCCGGTTGGTTCTCCACTCCGAAGGGCATGATGGTCGTCGTCAGCTCGCGCTTCGTGCCGGCCAGCCGCGTGCCGACGTTCATCACCGCCGGCATCATGAAGCTGGACGCGCTCCGCCTCGGGCTGCTGCTGCTCGTGGCGGCCCTGATCTGGACGCCGCCGCTGATGTACGTGGGTTACAAGTACGGCTCCGCCGCGATGGAGGTCCTTTATCGCTTCAAGAGCAACGCGCTCTGGGTGGTCATCGGCTTCCTCTTCCTGCTGCACTTCGTCACGCACTGGGTGGTGCCGGCGCTGACCTGGCGCGGCCGTCGTCAGATCGTCATGAAGGTCCGCGGCTTCCTGCAGCCTTCGCTCTGGCCCGCCGCGGTGCTCTATCTCCCGATCCGCCTGGGCATCGCGTTCCTGTGCCTGCGGTATCGTCGACTCACCGCCTTCGCCTCCGCCAATCCGGCCTTCGGGCGTATCGGCGGATTCATCGGCGATTCGAAATCGATGCTGCTGCGTCCTTTCCAGCGCGACTCCCGCTGCTGCCCGACGCTCGCGCTTTCGTTCATCTCCGGCTTCGAGTTCGAGGTCGTCTGGCGGCGCAACCCGGGCAAGGACGACGGACGCATCATGGCCGTGGTGCAGAAGCGCGACGTCACCGTGCGCGGCGACGGCGAGCAGACGCTCGAGGAACTCATCTGGCTCGACGAGGTGGCGGTCTCGCGCGGCGAGCTCTTCATCCAGTGCCATGCCCGCGACCTGAACCGCGTCATCCCCGCCGGGCAGAAGGTCACCCTCAATCTTACCGGCAGCTATGGCCACGGCGCGCGCTGCCTGCATCGCCATGACCTCATCACCGTCGAGCTGGACACCGCGATGACCGCCTTCGCCAAGCGTTTCCCCGGCCTGCACTTCGCCCGTTTCGACCTGCGCGCCCTTTCCATCGAGGACCTCAAGGCCGGCCGCTTCATCGTGACCGAGGTCGGCGGCTGCTGCCACGTCTCCAGCCTGCTGCGTGACGAGTCGCTCCGCTTCTCCCGTTCTTATTCCGTCGTCTGGAGCCAGATCCGATCCTGCCTTGAGGCCGGCGCGTACAACCTCTCGCAGAAGGTCCGCCCGGTGCCGCTTGACGAACTCATGGCCCGCTGGAGCCAGGCCCGCGGTCGTCACGACGAGTTCTCCGTCAGCGAGGAGCTTTGATCAGCCGCGCGCGGTGAACGCGTGGCACAGGGCCGCGGCGGCCGCGTCGGATTCGTCCAAGGCGAGCGTATCGCCGAGCCGGAGCACGGTACGGATCATCCGGCCGACCTGTTCCTTGGAGGCGCCCCCGTGGCCCGCCACCGCGAGTTTGATGCGCGTGGGGGCGTATTCGCCGACCTTGACGCCGATCCGGGCGAGCACGCTGAGCGCGGCGCCGCGCGAGGCGCCCATCGCCTGGGCGGTGCGGAAATTCTGCACGTAGATGGTCTCCTCGATGGACGCGTGGGTGACGCCGTGCTCGCGGGCGAGCTTCTCCACGGCGTCCGCGATGCGTCCGAGGCATTCGTAGGCTTCGAGCTTCGGGCCGAGCTTCAGCGTGACGCTGGCGAGCAGGCGCATCGGTTCGGCACGTGCGTCGATGACGGCGAGGCCGGTGCCGCGCAGGGAAGGGTCGATGCCTAGGATGATCGCGCGGCAACCGCGTCCGGCGGGAGTGGCCGCGGCCTTGCGGGCCCGCGGCGACTTCGCTCCGGCCGGCGTCGACGCGACGCCGCGGAGCTTGTCCGTCCAGAGCGAGCGCGAGGATTTGCGGGCCATGGGGCGAGGATGGACGATCACGCCCTGATTTCGACAGCAAAAGCGGCGGCAACGGATTGCCAAGGGGTCTGCCCAAGGTAGGCTGGCCGCATGCGGATCGCCCTCCCTCTCGCCTGCCTGTCCTGGGCTGCCGTCGGCGTGGGCGCGGAAGCCGAGGTCATCCGTCGCGATGTGCCGGACATGCCGCTGCTCGAACTGAAGAGCGCAGGTAAGCTCAACCTCAAGGTCGTGCCGGAATGTTCGGCGCTCTGGGC
>RFRI01000259.1 GCA_009924535.1 Verrucomicrobiota bacterium | reverse complement strand
AAGGTGTCGGCCTGGCTCATGCCGCCGCCGAGCCAGATGAAGATGCAATGCTCGGCTTTGCCTTTCGGTCCCGCGGCCGCGGAGGAGGCGAGGAGCGGCGAGGCGGCGAAGGGAGCAAGACCGAGGGCGGTGAGGAAGGAGCGGCGGTCCATGGGATCAGTTGTAGATGAATTCGGGGGAGTTGACGAGGGCCCAGACGACGTCCTCGGCTCGGCGGCGCCACTCGGTCGTCAGGCGGTCGGTCGCCGGGTCGCCCTTGCGGGCGGCGGCTTCCTGCTGCATGCGCACGGTGGTGGCCAGGTCGTTGAGGTGATTCGACCAGGAGACGTAATATTCCGGCTTGCGCGGTCCGGCCGGGCGGGGGGAGGCGACGTTCACGATGCGGCCGGCGAAGCCTTCGCCGAGATAAGCGGAATATTTCTTCTGCTCGGCCGCGGTCGGATGGCGCGAAAGCAACCTCAGGAACAGGGCGTCGGTGAGCGCTTCCGGGCTCCGGGCATCGAGGGCTAGGGCCGTCACGCCGTGGTCATCGCTGAGGCGCGTGACCCAGGTACCCATGGTGCCATTGCTCAGGATCGCGGGCTGCAGCGAGTTCGCGGCGCTTTCGCGGTCGGTCACCGGATCGGGACGGCTCGCGCGCCAGCCGAAGGCCGCTAGCACGTCGCAGACAGCTTGGATACGGGGGAGGGCGAGGGCAGGTCGGTCGCGCTCGTTGGAGGTCGAGGTGAGCATCCAGGCGCGGCGCGGCTGGCCGAGCGTCAAGGAGTTCGCCTGTTCGCGGATGCTGTCGATGTCGAGGCTGGCCTCTTCCGTGCGGAAAGGTTTACCGGTCGTGGCGAACATCGAGTCGACGACCTGTTCGGCGGAGAGGCGACGTGGGGCGGGCGACGCGAACAGCGGGCTGCTCTGCTTCTGCGAGGTGTCCGTCGCGCGCTGGTAGGCGTGGGAGTTCAGGATCAGGCGCAGGACGTGATCGGCATCATAGCCGCTGCGGACGAGCTCGCGGCCGAGCCAGCGGAGCAGTTCGGGGTGCGAGTTCTTGGAGCGTTCCCAATCCCAGGCCTGATCGACGAGGCCGCGGCCCATCAGGCGGGCCCAAAGGCGATTCGCCATCACCTGCGCGATGCGGCCGCCTTCACGGAGCTTGGCCATCGAGACGCTGCTGGTGAGCGGGACCTTCACGGCCTTGGTCTCGAGCAGCGCGGCGAGGGCGAAGACCTGCTCCTGCTTCGCCGTGTGAGCCGGCGCATCGTGGCAACGGGCGCACTTGGTCTCCATGCCGAGGAAGGCGGTCGTGACGATGGTGGCCTTGGCGGCCATCGGGACGTCGTTCTGCGAGGCGAGGCCGAAGCCGGCCGGACCGCCGGCGGCGGAACTGCCCTTGAGGCGCAGCAGTTCGGTGACCATGAGGTCGAGCGGCTTATGGTCGGCGAGGGACTCGTAGATCCACCAGCGGAACGGACCGGAATTGTTGAGCGTCGGATTCAGGATGTTCGGGTTCTCCGCCAGGATATCCTGCCAGTAGCCCGTCCAATGGTCGGCGGCGCGAGGGTCGTGCAGCAGGCGGTCGATGGCCTTGGCGCGCTTATCGCCGGAAGTGTCGGCGACGAACGTTTCGATTTCCGAAAGGCTGGGTGGCACGCCCACGGTGTCGAGGGTGACGCGACGGAGGAAGACGAGGTCTTCGGTCAGCGGATTGATCGTGGTGGGCAGCGTCCGATAGTCGGGCCAGACGGCGCCTTCCTTGATCCATTGCTCGATGGTCGCGATGTCGGTCGCGGCGACGCGATGGCCCTTGGGCGGCATGACCTCGTCGGGATCCTGTGACTTGATGCGCGTCAGGAGGGGGCTCTTGGCAGGGTCGCCGGGCACGAGCGCGGCGCCGTCGGACTTGCCGCCCTTGAGGGCGCCGGCACGGGTGTCGAGGTGCAGCTTGCCCTTGGGCTTGCCGCCTTGGTGGCATTCGAGGCAGCTGGCTTCGATGATCGGGAAGACTTTCGCGTAGAAGTCCACGCCGCCCGTCTTCACGGACTTCATCTGGCCTTGGTAGGCGACGATTTTCTCCGCGATGAAATGATCGATCGGATTGTTGGCGGGAAAGCCCGCGGCGAGAGCGGGAACGGCTGTCTCCGGCGTCTGGGCGAGCCACTGCTGGGCGGCCTCGCGACGCTTCAGCCAGTAATCGCCTTCGCGGGCGCGAGCGGCGGCGCGAGCGGCGGCATCAATCTTGCCCAAGCGGTTTTCCTCTTCCGCCGCGTAAGCGACCCAGCCGGCGTCATTGTAGTTCGACGCATCGGCAGAAGGTGTCAGGAGTTGCCAGTCGGTGCGGCCGGCGAGCGAGATCGCGGCGACGGTCTCGCCGAGTTCCGGTCGGCGACGTGAACCCTTGTTGTTGAGAATGAAACCGACGACAGTCTCGAGGATGACGCGGTGTTCGCCGCCTTTGGTTTCGAATTCGACCCACGCGTCGCGGTTGCCCGGAGGCGCGAAACGGAAGTCGCCGCCGAGGTCGAGGTACTTGTCCTGCTCCTTGACCGGCTTGTTGTCGGTGCCGGCGGGCGGGAAGGGGGTCTGGACCTGCAATTTACCGTCGATGAAGAGGGCCGAGGCGCCGCGTCCGCGCAGGAGTAGGCGGTGTTTGCCGGCCGGCAACTTGACGGTCGCGAGGGCGCGGAGCAGGTAAGGGTGGCCTCGCTCGGCGCGAACGCCGGTATCGACGTATTTCTCGGGAACGCGCGCGAAGCCGAAGGCCGGCGCGGCGTAGCTATCGGTGACCACCGGCGCCTTCTCCGGCCAGACATTGGCGGTCGGCTTCCAGTCTTCGCAGAGTTCGACGCGCACCTGGCCGTTGGTCACGGTGGTCCAGTCGACCTTGGGGGCTTTGCGGACGACTTGGGGAGCCTTGGCGGCCTTCGTGCCGCTGGCGCTATCGTTGCCGGC